>VBCP01000577.1:0-4305 GCA_005888925.1 Betaproteobacteria bacterium
GGAAGTGAAGCGGCTCGCCGGATCCTTCAGCTTGTCTGCCGGCGACCCGCCGAAATAGGCCTGCTGGTCGTGTTGGAACTCCTGCATGGTCCAGACGCTCGGCGCGTTGACCGCCAGCAACAGATCCTCATGGGTCTGCAGGTGAAACGCGCGCGTTCCGGGCGGACAGGCGATGAAGTCGACGACCTTCGGATGCTGCGGATCGCGCACGTCGACGGTCGTGATGCCGTTGCTGAAGCCGTGGCCGACGTAGGCATAGCCGCGATGCACCATGATCTGGACGCCATCGCCGCGGCCGCCCAGATCGCAATGGCTGACGAACTTGATGTTGCGCGATGCGACGGGATTCATGTCACGCCCTCCCAGAGATGCTCGATGTACCGCCGAGGAACAGTTGTCCGACGCGCGGATCGGCGAGGATGGTTGCCGCATGGTCCTGGATGCGCGCGCGGCCGAGTTCCAGCACGATGCCGTGATCGGAATTTTCGAGCGCGCGCTTGGCGTTCTGTTCGATCATCAGCACGGTAATGCCGCGCTCACGCAGCTCACGCAGCAGATCGAACAATTCCTCCACCAGGATCGGTGACAGGCCGATCGAAGGCTCGTCGATCAGCATCAGCCTGGGTTCGAGCATCAGGCCGCGGGCGATCTCCAGCATCTTCTGCTCGCCGCCCGAGAGCGTCGAAGCCTGGTGTTTTGCCTTGCGGCGCAGCACCGGGAAGCGCTCCATGACCGCCTGGAGGCGTGGCTTGAGGTGGAAACCTTCCGGCGCCGCCGCGCCGCCGAGCTCGAGGTTATGCAGCACGGACAGCTCGGAGAAGATGTTGCGCCCTTGCGGGACGTAGCAGATGCCCTCGGCGATCAGCTCACGCGGCGCGCGGTTGGTGATTTCGCGGTCGTCGAAGAAGATCCGTCCGGCGCGCACCGGCAGCATGCCGAACGACGCCTTGAAGGCCGTCGACTTGCCCGCGCCGTTCGGGCCGATGATGGTGGTGATCGCGCCGCGCAGCACATTGAACGACAGCCCGTGCAGGATCGTCTGCTTGCCGTAGCCGGCGACGACGTCCTCGAATCTGAGGATGTCAGGAGCGGCCAAGATAAGCCTCGATCACCTTGGGATCGCGGCGCACTTGCGCCGGGTCGCCCTGGGCGATGACGCGGCCCTCGTCGAGCACCAGGATGCGATTGCACAGCGCCATCACGAATTCCATGTTGTGCTCGATGACGACGAAGGTCGAGCCCTGCTCGGCATTGATCGCCTGCAGCCGCTCGCGCAGGCTCGCGAGCATCGTCGGATTGACGCCGCCTGCCGGCTCGTCGAGCAGAGCGAGACGCGGGCCCGCCATGAACGCCATCGCGACGTCGAGCAGCTTCTGCTGTCCGTAGCTCAGGTCTGCCGCGTGCTCGTCGGCGAGACGCTCGAGCCGGAAAAAGCCGAGCATCCGCTCCGCCGCCGCGGAAAGCCCGGCATCGGGCCGGCCGGCGAGGCGCGAGAGCATGGTGCCCTGGTGCTCCTGGCCGGCCAGGATCAGGTTCTTGCGCACGGTCAGCTGCGGAAAGATCTGCAGCAGCTGGAAGGTGCGGCTCACGCCAAGCCGATTGAGATCGCACGCACGCATGCCGGTCACCGGCCGGCCGTCGAGATGCACCTCGCCCGCCGTCGGCTGCAGCTGTCCGAGGATGCAGTTGAACAGCGTCGACTTGCCGCTGCCGTTCGGACCGATGATGCCGAGAATCTCCCCCTCCTCGACGCCGAAGGAGACGCCGTCGACCGCGACGATGCCGCCGAAGCTCTTCTTCAGGTCGCGCACCTCCAGCACGCTGCTCATGGCGCGCCCCGCGGGGCAGGCCGGGTCAGCCGGTCGGCGAGGCCGAGCAGGCCCGAAGGCGAGAACGCCATCAGGACGATCACCAGGAGCGCGTAGCCCATCAGGTAGAACCCTTCGGTGAAGCGCAGCCATTCGGGCAGCAGCACCGCGACGATCGCACCGAGGAAGGGACCGAAGAAGTAGCCCGAGCCGCCGAGGACCACCATCAGCAGCAGATTGAGCGACAGGCCGAGGGCGAACGGCGTCGGGTCGATGAACTGCACGAGCGGTGCGTAGAGCGCGCCGGAGATGCCGCCGAGACCGGCGCCGAGCGCGAAGGCCATCAGCGTGTAGCGCCGCGTGTCGACGCCGAGCGACAGCGCGCGGATCGGATTCTCGCGCAACGCCACGAAGGCGAGGCCCCAGGGGGAGCGGAGCAGCCACCAGGTCGCCACCGACACCAGCGCAAGGTGCGCGAGACAGAAATAGTAGAACTCCCGGGGCCCGTTCATCGACCAGCCGAGAACCACCGGGCGCGGAACGTTGCTGATCCCGTAGATGCCGCCGGTGAGCCATTCCTCGTTGCGGAAGATCAGATAGACCAGCGTGTTGAAAGCGAGCGTGACGAAGGCGAGGTAGTGGTGCTGCACGCGCAGCGCCGGATAGCCGAGCAGCCAGCCGATCGCAAAGCACGACACGCCGCCCAACATGTAGGTGGACCAGAACGGCCAGCCCTTGGTGGTCAGATAGGCGGTGAGATAAGCGCCGATGCCGACGAAGGCCGCCTGCGCGAGCGAGATCTGACCGGCATAGCCGAGCGTCAAGTTGAGGCCGATGGCGGCGATAGTCATCACCGCCCACATGCTGAGGATGAAGATGCCATAAGGCTTGAGCCCGAGGGGCGCGACGACGAGGAAAGCGGCGCCAAGCGCGAGCATGATGCCAGCGGCGAGGCTCCGGCTATGCCTCACACCGTGCGCTCCTCGATCCGGCCGAGCAGGCCCTGCGGTCGGAACAGCACGACTACGATCAGGATCAGCAGCGGTATCGCGGTGCGGTATTGGGAGGAGAGATAGACGGCGGCGAAATTGTCGACCACGCCCAGCAGCAAGCCGCCGGCGATCGCCCCGCGAACCTGGTTGAAGCCGCCGATGATCGCTGCGATGAAGGCGTAGAGGCCGAGCCACTCGCCGTTGGTGAACTTGGCGAGATAGATCGGCGTGATCAGGATCGACGCGACCGTGACGAGCGCGCCATTGATGAGAAAAGTGTAGAGGATCATGCGCTCGACCCGGATGCCGAGCAGCCGGGCGACGGTCGGGTTCTGCGCGGTCGCCTGCATGCAGCGCCCGGTGCGGGTGCCGCCGAGGAACAGCTGCAGCGCGACGACGACTGCAACGCAGATCGCCAGGATGACGAGGCTCTGGACGGCGAACACGGCGCCGAAGACTGTGACATCGGTCGTGGCCGCGAGCACAGGGAAAGGCCAGGCATCGGCACCGTAGAATTGCCGCACCGCCTCCTTCATCAGAATGGCAAGCCCGATCGTGGCGATCACCAGCGGCAGTACGCCGTGGCGGATCATCGGCTCGACCATCAGCTTCTTGAACACGAGGCCGAGGAGGACGACGGACAGCGCGCCACCGAGCGCGACGGCCGGCCAGAACGACAGGCCAAAGTAGCCCATGCCGATCAGCACGAAGAACGCCGGCAGCATGACAAATTCGCCCTGGGCGAAGTTGATGGTCTGCGAGGTCTGCCAGAGCAGGGTGAAACCGATCGCGACGAGCGCGTAGATCCCGCCGGTCGCAAGGCCGGCGACGAGCAGCTGGAGGAGGTCAGCCAACTACTTGCCGAGTTTCGGCAGGACCTTGCTGATGCGCTGCTTGCCGTTGACGACCTCGGCGAGGAAGCTGATGCGGTCGATCTCGCCGACTTCGTCCCAGGTCGTCTCCATCAGGATCCCCGGCTCGTCCTGCGGCGTGATCGTCAGCCCGTGCATCGTCTTGGCGAAGGCCTTGCGATCGAATTTGCCGAGCTTCTTCTCGGTGACGTACTTCACCGCGTAGACCGCCGTGTAGCCCTTGATGCCGTTGTGATCGGGCTTGTAGTTGAAGCGCTTCTGGAAGCGCGTCGCAAACTCCGTGACGGCCGGGATCGGCGCATCGGCCGTGAGACCGACGTGGCCCACCACGCCGTTGGCGGCATCGGCCGCGAGCTCGATGGTCTTCTGGCTGAGGAGCGTCGTATCGCCGACGAACGGCCCCTTGAGCCCCTGCTTGCGCGCCTCGCGCATGATGCGCGCGCACTCCTCTTCGTTGCTGTAGACGAAGACCGCGTCGGCATTCGCTGCCTTGAGCTTGACGACGTCGGCGGCGAAATCGACCTGGCCGGACTCGGTGGAGACGTCGGCCACCAGCTTGATGTTGCGCGCGGCGAGCTCCTTCATCAGCTTGTCGCGGCCGCCCTTGCCGAAGTCGTTGTTCACCCAAATGAG
>VBCP01000577.1:4398-4835 GCA_005888925.1 Betaproteobacteria bacterium
ACGTGACCTTGACGTTGCCCGAGAAGATCGGCCCGAGGATCACGTACGGATCGCCATCGATCGCCTTCTGCATCTGGGAACGGGCGACGCCGGGATTGGTCTGGGTATCGTAGGGCGTGAGGGCGATCCTCTGCTTGAGGATGCCGCCCTTCGCATTGATCTCCTCGACGGCCAGGATGATGCCGTCGCGGAAATTGCCGCCGGACACCGCGATCGAGCCCGAGATCTCGCCGACATAGGCGAACTTCACATCGGCGGCCGCCGCGACGCCCGACACCAGCGCGAACGTCGCAAGGACCAGTGAAAATTTCAGCAATCTCATGGCATCCTCCCCGATGAATGAGCGAACGAAGTAGTCTCTACGACTCTATCACGCTACTCGCAGTTGGTAGGTCGTGGCGGATTCGAACCGCCGACCAACGGAATAAAAGCTGGCG
>VBCP01000576.1:0-4393 GCA_005888925.1 Betaproteobacteria bacterium
TCTTACCGCGTGATCGAGGCGTTCAGCGCGGTGGCGAGCGCGGCTTCGCCGCTGATCAGCGACTTCCACGCGAGTTCGAGCCCGTTGCGCTTGCCTTTGGGCACGAGCTTCAGCCCGTCGGGGCTGATGGTCAGCATGTAGGGCTGGCCCTCGATCGCCACTTCCCGCTTGAGCTGCTTGTCCAGTTTGGTTGCCATGGCTACCGCCGAGCAACGATCAGGCCCGCTTCAGACGGCGCAGCAGCCTGACAAGCGCGTCGAGCTGGTAGGCGGCATTGAGGCCGCTCGGGCTCGGAAGCACCCACACCCGCGCGCCCTCGAAACGCTCGGGCTGCTCCCCAAGGGGCGCGTCGGGTGCTGCAAAGGCGTGGCGATAGGCGCCCATGCCGAGAAAGGCGATGAGCCGAGGTCGGTAACGTCGCACTTTGGCTGCCAGACGCTTGCGGCCGGCGACGAATTCAGACGGCGCCAGCTCGTCGGCGGCAGCGCTCGCGCGGCTGACCAGGTTGGTGAGGCCGTAGCCGGCCGCGAGGAGCAAATCCTTCTCCGACGGATGCAGCAGGCGCGGGGTGAAGCCGGCGGCGTGCAGCGCCGGCCAGAAGCGATTGCCCGGCCGCGCGAAGTGATTGCCGGTCGCCGCCGAGTACAGACCGGGGTTGATGCCGCAGAAGAGCACCTTCAGCCCGGGCGCGATGACGTCGCGCAGCGTCTTTGCGCGCGCCGCTGCCAGCTCCGAGGCGCTAGGCCGGGCGGATGATGTAGCCGCCGGACTTCTCGTCCGGCTCGAGCTTGACCAGGCCTTTTTTCTCGGCATCCTCGAGCAGATCGGAAAAGGCGCCGAAGCCGTAATAGGACTCGTTGAAGCCGGGCTTGCGACGCTTGAGGGCCTGCTTGACCATCGAGCCCCAGATTTTCTCGCCTTCGCCGCGCTCCGCGATGAGCGCGTTGAGCGTCTCGAGAAAAAGGTCGAACGCCTCCTGCTGCTTGTCGCCTTTCTCCTCGCCCGTGGGTGCCGACTCGCGCCGCTTCTTGGCGGCGCGGCGCTTCTGCTCGTCCTGGCGTATCAGGTCGTCGTAGTAGATGAACTCGTCGCAGTTCGCGATGAGGAGATCCGAGCTCGAATTCTTCACGCCGACGCCGATCACGGTCTTGGCGTTCTCGCGCAGCTTCGACACCAGGGGCGAGAAGTCGGAGTCGCCGCTGACGATGACGAAGGTGTCGACGTGCTGCTTGGTGTAGCACAGGTCGAGCGCGTCCACGACCATGCGGATGTCGGCCGAGTTCTTGCCCGACTGGCGCAGGTGCGGGATCTCGATCAGCTCGAAGGAAGCGCCGTGCATCGCGGCCTTGAACTCCTTGTAGCGGTCCCAGTCGCAGTACGCCTTCTTCACCACGATCGAGCCCTTCAGGAGCAGCCGCTCGAGCACCTTCTCCATGTCGAACTGCGCGTACTTCGCCTCGCGCACGCCGAGCGCGACGTTCTCGAAGTCACAGAACACGGCGAGGCTACGCGACTCGGGGCTGAGTGGCACTGGCTTCCTTTCGCTTCGACTGCTGCAGCCAGGCCTGCAAGCGCTCGAAATAGAGGTAGATGACCGGCGTGATGTACAGCGTCAGGATCTGCGACACCAGCAGTCCCCCCACCACGGAAATACCGAGCGGCATGCGCGCGCCGCCGCCGGCGCCGAAGCCGATGGCGATCGGCACGCTGCCCATCAGCGCCGCCATGGTGGTCATCATGATCGGCCGGAAGCGCACCAGCCCGGCCTGGTAGATCGCCTGCTCGGGCGCGAGGCCATCCTTCCTCTGCGCCTCGATCGCGAAGTCGATCATGATGATGGCGTTTTTCTTGACGATGCCGATCAGCATGATCATGCCGACGAAGGCATACATGTTGAGCTCGATGCCGAAGATCATCAGCGTGAGCAGCGCCCCCAGGCCCGCGGTCGGCAGCCCCGAGAGAATCGTCAGCGGATGGATGAAGCTCTCGTAGAGGATGCCGAGCACGAGGTAGATCACCACGATCGACAGCAGGATCAGGATGCCCATGCCTTCGAGGGAGGCCTGGTAGGCCTGCGCGGTGCCGGAGAAGGTGCCGGTGAGCGTGGCCGGCACCTGCAGCTCGCGCATGCCCGCCTGCACCTGTGCAATCGCCTGCGACAGCGCGACGCCCGGGCGCAGATCGAAGGAGAAGGTCACCGACGGTAGCTGCCCGAGGTGCGTGACCTGCATCGGGCCGACGCCGTGGGTGAGCTTCGCCACGGCGTTGAGCGGCACCAGCGCACCGCTCGTGGAACGCACGTAGAGCAGCGGCAGCGCCGCAGGATCGGTCTGGTAGCGCGGCGCGAGCTCCAGGATCACGAAGTACTGGTTGGTCGAGGTATAGATGGTCGAGACCTGGCGCGCGCCGTAGGCGTTGTTGAGCGCCATCTCGATCGACTGCGCCGAGACGCCGAGCGCGGAGGCCTTCTCGCGCTCGATCTCCACCGTGACCTCGGGGCGCGTGATCTGCAGGTCGCTCGACACGTCGAGCAGGCCGGGCAGCGCGCGCAGCTTCTCCTCGATGAGCGGCGCCCAGTGATAGAGCTCGTCGACGCTCGCGCTGCGCACGACGTACTGGTAGGGGCTCTTGGTGATCTGGCCGCCGATGCGGATCGAAGGGATGTTCTGCACGAACACCTTGGCGCCGAGCACATTGGAGATCTTGGGACGCAGCTCGCGCACCACCTGGTCGGCGGGCCTGCGCTGGCTGAAGGGCTTCAGGTTGATGGTGATGCGACCGACGTTGAGCGAGTTGGAGGCGCCGCCGGCGCCGACGAACGACATCACCGCGTCGACGTTCGGGTCCTGGCGCACGATCTCCGCGACCTGGCGCTGCAGCGCGACCATCGCGTCGAAGGAAATGTCCTGCGGTCCTTCGACGAAGCACAAGAGCTGGCCGGCGTCCTCCGAGGGCAGGAAGCCCTTCGGCGCGCGCGCGAACAGGGCCACCGTCGCGACGCAGATGACGAGGAACACGATCATCACCGTGCGGCGGTGGCCGAGCGCCCAGCGCAGCGTTACCTCATAAGCATGCTTCACGGCGTCGAAGCCGCGCTCGAAGGCCATGTACAGGCGCCCGTGGCGCTGGTCCTTGAGGTGCGGCTTGAGGATGCGGCTGCACATCATCGGCGTCAGCGTGAGCGAGACGAAGCCCGAGATCAGCACCGCGGCGATGATGGTGACGGCGAACTCGTTGAGCAGCCGCCCGAGGATGCCGCCCATGAACAGCACCGGGATGAACACCGCGGCGAGCGAGATGGTCATCGAGATGATGGTGAAGACGATCTCCTTCGAGCCCTCGAGGGTCGCCTGCAGCGGCGTCTTGCCCATCTCCAGATGCCGCGTGATGTTCTCGAGCATCACGATGGCGTCGTCGACCACGAAGCCGACGCACAAGGTGAGCGCCATCAGCGAAATGTTGTCGAGGCTGTAGCCCAGCACGTACATCACCGAGAAGGTGCCGATGATCGCCATCGGCAGGGCGATCGACGGGATGACGGTCGCCGGGATATTGCGCAGGAACAGGAAAATCACCATCACCACCAGCGCGAGCGCGAGCAGCAGGGTGAACTTCACCTCGTCGACCGAGGCGCGGATGGTCTGCGAGCGGTCGTAGAGCACCTCGATGTCGATCGCCGGCGGCACCTCGGCGCGGAAGGTCGGCAGGAGCTTGCGCACCTCGTCGACCACCTGGATGGTGTTGGTGCCGGGCTGGCGGTAGATCGCGAGCACGATGCCGCGCTTGTCCTTGTACCAGGCGGCCACCTTGTCGTTCTGCACGCTGTCGATGACGCGGCCGAGCTCCTGCAGCCGGATCGGCGAGCCGTTGCGGTAGGTGACGATGATCGGCCGGAAGGCCGCGGCGTCGTTGAGCTGCCCCGTGGCCTGCACCGCGTACATGCGTTCCTTGCCGTACAGCGTGCCGGTGGGCAGGTTGACGTTGGCCTGCGCGACGGCCTGCTCGACTTCGTTGATGCCGACGCCGCGCGCGGCGAGCGCGCTCGGATCGACCTGCACGCGCACCGCGTATTTCTGCTGGCCGAACACCTGCACCTGCGCCACGCCGGAGATCGTGGAGATGCGCTGCGCGAGGTAGGTCTCGGCGTACTCGTTCACGGTCGAAAGCGGCAGCGCCTCTGAGGTGAGCGCGAGGAAGAACACCGGGAAGTCGGCCGGGTTCACTTTGCGGAACGAGGGCGGCGCCGGCATGCTCGCCGGCAGCTGGCGGATCGCCGAGGCGATCGCCGAGTTCACGTCCTGCGCCGCGGCGTCGATGTCGCGACCGAGCGCGAACTGCAGCGTGATGCGCGTCGTGCCCTGGCTCGACACCGAGCTCATCTCGTCGATGCCCG
>VBCP01000576.1:4399-20611 GCA_005888925.1 Betaproteobacteria bacterium
GCGCTCACCTGGATCGTTGGGAAATCGACGTTCGGCAGCGTCGACACCGGAAGCAGGCGATAGGCGGCGATGCCGAAGATCAGGATGCCGGCCATCACCAGCACCGTCATCACCGGCCGGCGCACCCAGATCTCGCAGAAGTTCACGAGGCCTCGGGCGCCGGCTTGCCGGGCTGCACGCGCGTCTTGGGGCCCAGGCGCAGCTGGCCGCGCGTCACCACGCGCTCGCCCTTGGCGAGGCCGCTCGCGACGATGGCGCGCTCGCCGTCGGTGCGCAGCACCTTGATGCGGCGCAGCTCCGCCAGCATGTCGGCGCCGACCACGTAGACGTACTGGCCGTCGGGCCCGGTCTGCACCGCCTGGGACGGAATGACGATCGCGTCGAGCTGCTCGTAGAGTTGCACGCTCACGTTCACGAATTGCCCGGGCCAGAGCGCGGCCTCGTCGTTGTCGAACTCGGCGCGCAGGCGGATCGTTCCGGTGCTCTGGTCGACCGCGTTGTCGATAAAGATCAGCCGGCCGGAGGGCGCCGGCATGCTCGGATCGCTCGGCACCACGTCGACGCGCAGGGGTTCGCCGGACTGGTACTTGCGCACCTCGGGGAGATTCTGCTCCGGCACGGCGAAATTGACGTAGATCGGCTTCACCTGGTTGATCACCACGAGCGGGTTGACGTCGTTTGCCTTCACCAGGTTGCCGGCCTGCAACAGGACCTTGCCGACATAGCCCTCCAGCGGAGAATGAATGGTGCAGTATTCGAGGTTGAGCCGCGCGCTCTCGAGGGCGGCCTGGCTCGCCTGCGCGCTCGCTTCCGCGGTCTCGGCGTTGGTGCGGATCTGCGCGTAGGCCTCCTTCGAGATGAAGTTCTTCGCGAGCAATTCCTGGTAGCGGCGCTCCTGCGAGCGCGCCTGGTCGCGCGCCGCCTTGTCGCGCAAGGCGTTGGCTTGCGCCTGGCGCAGCGCCGCCTCGAAGGGACGCGCATCGATGCGAAACAGCACCTCGCCCTTTTTCACCGGATCGCCTTCGCGGAAGTTCACCGTGACGATCTGGCCGTCGACGCGCGCCTTGATGCCGACGGTGCGATAGGCCTCGACGTTGCCGATCGCCTGGAGGCGCACCGGCACCGTTTCCTGCAGCGCGGCGGCGAGGGTGACGGGGACCGCGGGCGGGCCCTTGGGCGCGGCTTTGCGGCCCTCCTTGGCGCGGATGTCGGTGCTGAAGTAAGCGGCGATCCCGCCCGCGACCAAGGCGACCACCACGGCGCCGGCGATCAGGACGCGGCGGCTGGTTTTGGTCATCGGCGGGCTTGGGGTCTCGGGCAAGGCGGGGATTGTCATCCCGGAATCCGCTCGGCCGCAAACAGCTCTTCGACCGATTCGCGGCGGCGCACCAAGTGTGCTTCGGCGCCGGCCACCAGGACCTCGGCGGCACGGGGCCGCGAGTTGTAATTGGAGCTCATCACCATGCCGTAAGCGCCGGCGGACAGGATCGCGAGCAGGTCGGCTTCGCGCGCCGCCAGCCGCCGGTCCTTGGCGAGAAAGTCGCCGCTTTCGCACACCGGCCCCACCACGTCGTAAACAGCCGCTGGCGCGCCGGCTTCCATCTCGCGCACGGCAAGCACCTCGTGCCAGGCGCCGTACAGCGGCGGCCGGATCAGATCGTTCATCGCGGCGTCGACGACGAGAAAGTTGCGCGTCGCACCCGGTTTCACGTATTCCACGCGCGTCAGCAGCACGCCGGCGTTGCCCACCAGCGAGCGGCCCGGGTCGAAGATCACCCGGTGCTTGCGTGCGCCGAGCGCGCCGAGCGCGCCGCGCACGAAGGCGGCGATCGGCTGCGGCGCTTCGTCCTTGTAGCGGATGCCGATGCCGCCGCCGACATCGATATGGCGCAGCCGCACGCCGGCGCTTGCCAGGCGGTCGACCAGCTCGACCAGGCGCTGAGCCGCGGCCACGTACGGCGCCGCCTCGTTGAGCAATGAGCCGATGTGACAGCCGATGCCGACCAGCTCGAGCTCGGGCAGGGACGCGGCACGCCGGTAGAGCCGCTCCGCGTCCGCGTGCGCCACGCCGAACTTGGTTTCGCGCAATCCGGTCGAGATGTACGGATGGGTGCGTGCATCGATGTTGGGGTTGACGCGCAGCGCGACCGGCGCGCGGCGCGCGAGCCGGCGCGCAATGCGCGCGATGCGCTCAAGCTCGGCTTCCGACTCGACGTTGATGCAGCCGATCCCGCGGGCCAGTGCGAATTCGATCTCGGCCTCGGTCTTGCCGACGCCGGAAAAGAGCGTCTTGCCGGCATCGCCACCGGCGGCGAGCACGCGCGCGAGCTCTCCGCCGGAGACGATATCGAACCCTGCACCCAGGCGCGCGAGCAGCGCGAGGACCGCTAGGTTCGAGTTCGCTTTCACCGAATAGCACAGCAGCGCGTCGCGGCCCGCCAGTGCCTGGGTGAACTCGCCGTACGCCGACTCGATCGCACCGCATGAATAGACGTAGCAGGGTGTGCCGAAGCGCTGCGCAATCTCGTCGAGCGGCACCTGCTCGGCGCACAGCGCGCCGTTGCGGTAGGTGAAGGACACTTACTTGCTTTCTTCCGCCGGCTGCCGCGGGTACGGCACTGGCTTGTAGGTATCGCGCTTTTCCGGCTTGACCCCCGCAGGCGGGTTGTCGCGCAGGTAAAGCGGGCCCCGCTGGCCGCAGGCGCCTGCGGCCAATGCCATTGCGGCGACGATCAGCAGCAAGCGCATAAAATCACGATGTTAACGTATGGATGAGAACGAGTTCGCCGGGCTTGCGGAGCGCGCGCTCGAGCGCATCGAAGCCGCGCTCGAGGAAAGCGGCGTCGAGGCCGACGTGGAGCGCAAGGAGGGTGGCGTGCTCGAGATCGAGTACGCCGACGGCTCGCGCATGGTGATCAACCGCCATGCGGCGGCGCGCGAGATCTGGGTGGCGGCGCCGAGCGGCGGGTTTCACTTTCGCTGGGACGGCGCCGCGTGGCGCGACACGCGCGAAGGCAGCGAACTCTTCGCCGCGCTTTCACGCCTGGTGTCCGCCCGGAGCGGTCAGGCGGTGCGGCTCAAGCCCTAGGCGGGCGGAGCGGGCTGCGGCGGTTGCTGCAGGACCGGCGCGGGCTCGATGCCCGGCGCAGGCCGCAGCACTTCCGGCGGCGGCACGGCCTCGCGGTAGAAGAATTCGGGCACCAGGCGGCTTTCGCCGCTGGCGGACGGATAAGGCCCGGTGGGCAGCACCACGATGCCCGGCGGCATCTCGCGCGGCATCTCGGGGACATCCTTCAGCGCCTTCTCCATGTAAGACACCCAGATCGGCAGCGCGACCACGCCGCCCGTCTGGTTCTTGCCGAGCGTCTTGGGCTGGTCGAAGCCGACCCAGGCGATCGCCACCATCGAGGGCTGGTAGCCGGCGAACCAGGCGTCGACGAATTCGTTGGTGGTGCCGGTCTTGCCGGCGAGGTCGGAGCGCCCGAGGCGCGCGGCGCGCGCCGCGGTGCCGATGCGCGTCACGTCCTGCATCATGTTGTCCATGATGAAGGCATTGCGCGGGTCGATGACGCGCAGCGCCTCGTCGCCCGCGCGGCGCGGCTCGGCAAGCGCGAGCACGTTGCCGCGGTCGTCGACGATCTTGTGAATGAAATAGGGCTGGACCAGGTAGCCGCCGTTGGCGAATACCGAATAGGCGCGCGCCATCTGCCACATCGTGACGGCGCCGGCGCCGAGCGCCATGGTGAGATAAGGCGGGTGGCGCTCGGCGTCGAAGCCAAAGCGCGTGACGTATTCCTGCGCATACTTCGCGCCGATCGCGTCGAGGATGCGGATCGAGACCATGTTCTTCGACTTGGCGAGCGCGGTGCGAAGGCGCATCGGCCCTTCGAACTTGCCGTCGTAGTTCTTCGGTTCCCAGCGCTGGCTGCCGGTTTCCTCGGCCTCCAGCACCACCGGCTCGTCGGGAATCACGGTGGCCGGGGTGAAGCCCTTTTCCAGCGCGGCGGAATAGATGAACGGCTTGAACGACGAGCCGGGCTGGCGCCACGCTTGGGTGACGTGGTTGAACTTGGTGCGGCCGAAATCGAAGCCGCCGACCAGCGCGCGGATCGCGCCGTCTTGCGGGTCGAGCGAGACGAAGGCCGCCTCGATCTCGGGCAGCTGCCCGATCTGCCAGATCTTCCCTTCGCGCTGCACGCGGATGATCGAGCCGCGCCGGATGCGCTTCTGCGACGCCGTCTTCGGATCGAGCGCGCGCGCGGCAAAGCGCAGCCCTTCTCCACTGAGGGTGAGCTTCTCACCCGTGCGCAAGGCGGCATCGACCTGCTTGGTGCCGTCGACCGCGAGCACCACCGCGGCGAGCAGGTCGTCGCTGTCGGGATGGTCGGCGAGCGCATCGTCGTATTCGTCTTCGCCGACGTTCGGGCGCAGCTCGTAGAAGCCTTCGGGACCGCGGTAGCCCTGGCGCCGGTCGTAGTCGAAAGCGCCCTTGCGCACGGCGTCGTACGCGACCTCCTGGTCAGCCTTGCGCAGCGTGGTGTAAACGCGAAAACCGCGGGTGTAGACGTCCTCCGGGTAGTGCTCGGCGAGGGCTTGGCGCACCATTTCGGCGGCGAATTCCGCATGTATGGAGTATTCGCTTACTTCCCGTCTCGCTCTCAGAGGTGCTTTGAACGCGTCGTCATATTGCGCTGCAGTAATGTAGCCCAGCTCGGTCATCCGCCGAAGCACGTACTGCTGGCGCTGCTTCGCGCGCTGCGGATTGGAGATCGGGTTGTACATCGAGGGGGCCTTGGGCAGGCCGGCGAGCATCGCGATCTCCGCAAGGTTCAGCTGGTCGAGCGCCTTGCCGAAGTAGGTCTGGGAGGCGGCGCCAAAACCGTATGCGCGCTGCCCGAGGTAAATCTGGTTGACGTAGAGCTCGAGGATCTGCTCCTTGTTCAGGCTGTGCTCGATCTTGAAGGCGAGCAGCGCCTCATAGAGCTTGCGCGTGAGAGTCTTTTCGGAGGAGAGGAAGAAGTTGCGCGCGACCTGCATGGTGATCGTGCTCGCGCCCTGGCGCCGGCCACCGGCGACCAGGTTGGCATAGGCGGCGCGCAACACCCCGATGTAGTCGATGCCGGGGTGCTGGTAGAAGCGCTCGTCCTCGGCGGCGATGATGGCGTGCTTGAGCTGCGGCGGCACATCGGCGATCGCCACCACCGCGCGGCGCTCCTCGCCGAACTCGCCAATCAGCGTGCCTTCCGCGCTGTAGATCCGCAGCGGGATCTTGGGCTGATAGGCGGTGAGCGCGCCGAGTTCCGGCAGGTTCGGGTAGGCGAGCACCACCACCAGTCCGAGCACCAGGACGGCAGCCGCGGCCAGCCCCGCCGCGAGCGCCAGCGGAAAGCCGAGAAAACGAAGCCACATCGGGAAGTTAGACCGTCAAGCGGGCGCTATTGCATGCGCTGAATCGATCGTCGCATCATACCGCGCCGGCTCGCCGCGGATAATTAACTAGACACCCGTAGGGGTTGTTGCTAGGATTTCACGCAAATTCTACGTATCGTGCCTAAGCTGCGATACACAAAGGGGAAAACAACGAATGCAATTCGACTTGTTCACGCCCAAGGCACCCCCGCTGTTCGGTCTCGATATCAGCTCGTCGTCGGTCAAGATGCTGGAGATCGTCGAGGCTAGCAAAGGCAGCTACCGGGTCGAGCGCTACGCCATCGAGCCGCTCGCGCGCGACGCGGTGGTGGACGGCAACATCAATAATCTTGAAGCCGTGACCGATGCGGTGCGCCGCGCGCACAAGCGCCTTGGCACGCGCACCAAGCACGTGGCGATGGCGGTACCCACCGGCGCAGTGATCACGAAAAAGATCGTGGTGCCGGCGAGCCTGCGCGAGGAAGAGCTCGAGATCCAGGTGGAAAGCGAGGCGAACCAGTACATCCCGTTCGCGCTCGAGGAAGTGAACCTGGACTTCCAGGTGATCGGTCCTTCACCCACGAGCCCGGAGGAGCAGGAAGTGCTGATCGCGGCGACGCGCAAGGAGAAGGTCGAAGACCGCGTCGCCGTGGCCGATTCCGCCGGTCTCAAGGCGCTGGTGATGGATGTCGAATCCTTTGCGCAGCAAACCGCGCTGTCGCTCGTGGTGCAGGCGCTGCCCAATAGCGGCAAGGATCAGAACATCGCGGTGGTCGACGTCGGCGCCAACGTCATGCAAGTGACCGTGCTGCGCAACGACCAGTCGATCTACGCGCGCGAGCAAGCGTTCGGCGGCAACCAGCTCACGCAGGAGATCGTGACGCGCTACGGCATGAGCCCGGAGGAGGCGGAGAACGCGAAGCGCTCGGGCGGGCTGCCCGACGATTTCGAGGCCGAGGTGCTGCGCCCATTCATGGAAAACCTCTCCGGCGAGATCCAGCGCGCGCTGCAGTTCTTCTTCACTTCGACGACGTACCACACGGTGGAGCACATCCTGCTCGCCGGCGGCTCGGCGGTGATCCCCGGCCTCGACGAGGTGGTGAACACGCGCGCCCAGGTCCCCACCAGCGTCGCCAATCCTTTTGCGCAGATGCAGACCTCGCCGCGCGTGCAGCTCAAGCGCCTGATGGTCGACGCTCCGTCCCTGATCGTCGCCTGCGGCCTCGCCATGAGGAGATTCGACCCGCAATGAGCACCGCCCGCGTCAACCTGCTGCCGCATCGCGCGGAGCGGCGCAAGCGCGCGAAGCAGCACTTTGCCATCGTCTCGGCAGGCACCGCGGTCGTCGGCCTGCTGATCGTCGGCCTGGTGCACAGCTATTTCGCCGAACGCATCGGCGCCCAGGAAGGCCGCAACCAGTTCCTCAAGGGCGAAATCGCCAAGCTCGACACCGAGATCGCCGAGATCAACAAGCTGAAGGACGAGATCCGCGCGCTGCTCGCGCGCAAGCAGGTGATCGAGACGCTGCAGGCCGACCGCGCGCAGACCGTGCACCTGCTCGACGAGTTGGTCAAGCAGATGCCCGAAGGCGTGTACCTCAAGTCGCTGTCGCAGAAAGGCATGCGCATCAACCTGCTCGGCTATGCGCAGTCGAACGCGCGCGTCTCCACGCTGATGCGCAACATCGAGTCGTCACGCTGGCTCAGCACGCCCGAGCTGATCGAGGTGAAGTCGGCGGGCATCGACAAGCGCCGCGTTTCGGAATTCAACCTGTTCATGTCGCTCAAGCGTGAGGCGGCGCCCGCCGCGCCCGCCGCGCCGGCAGCGCCGGCCAAGAAAGGCTAGCCATGGCGGCCGTCAACTTCAACGCCCTGCTCGATGAGTTCAAGCGCACCAACTGGAAGGATCCCGGCACCTGGCACGCGGCGCCCAAGCTGCTGGTGCTGCTCGGCGTCCTCGTCGCGATCCCCGTGGCCGGGTATTTCGTCGACACCAGCAGCCAGATCGAGGACCTCGAGAAGCTGCGCGGCGAGGAAACGCGGCTCAAGGACCAGTACCTCGACAAGAAGAAGCAGGCGATCAATCTGGATCTGCACCGGCAGCAGCTGCGCGAGATCGATACGCAATTCGGCGCGCTCTTGCGCCAGCTGCCGAACCGCTCGCAAATGGATGCGCTGCTCGTCGACATCAACCAGGCGGGGCTCGGCCGCGGGCTGCAGTTCGAGCTCTTCAGGCCCTCGCCCGCGGAAATCACGCGCGAGTTCTACGCCGAGCGGCCGATCGCGGTAAAGGTGACCGGCAGCTATCACGACATGGGTGCCTTCGCGAGCGACGTCGGCCAGCTGCCGCGCATCGTCACGCTGAACGACGTCACCATCAGCGCCGATCCAAAGGGCGGCGTCCTGACGATGGATGCCACGGCGCGCACTTTCCGCTACCTCGACGACGACGAGCTCGCCGCGCAGCGCAAGGGCGCCAAAGGACCGGCGAAGAAATGAATCGCGCGCGCGCGCTTAGCATCGCCCTCGCGAGCGCGCTGCTGCTCAGCGCCTGCGGCGGCGAGGAGCACGGCGACCTCAAGCAGGAACTCGCGCAGCTCACCAAGGACTTTCGCGGGCAGGTGCCGCCGCTGCCGCAGGTGAAGCCTTACGAGCCGGTGCCCTATACTGCCGAGAGCCAGGTGGACCCGTTCCGCCAGGACCGCATCGAGGTGGCGCAGGTCGGCACGCGCACCTCGGACGCCAAGAGCAAGATCGCGGAGCACGAAAAGCGCGTCAAGGAACCGCTCGAGGCGTTTCCGCTCGAGTCGATTCAGATGCTCGGCACCATCACGCAGGACAAGGAGACCTTCGCGCTGGTGAAGGCCGGCCCCAATCTCTACCGCGTGAGGAAGGGCAACTACATGGGGCAGAACTTCGGCGTGATCACCGGCATCGACGAGGGCGGGATCAAGCTGAAGGAGCTGGTGCAGGACAGCACCGGCGAGTGGGTCGAGCGGGCCAGCGCGCTCCAACTGGTGGAGGCACAAAAATGAAAACCAACACGCTTCTCTACGCGTTCGCGCTGTGGCTCGCGGCCTTCGGGCTGGCGGCGGCGCAGTCGAACAGCATCGAGTCCTTCGAGGTCACGCAGGTCGGCGGCAAGACCGTGGTGCGCATCACCACCAAGGAGCCGCTGCGCAGTGTGCCGCCGAATTTCGCGGTGGCCAATCCGGCGCGCATCGCCTTCGACTTTCCGAACACGGTGAACGCGCTCGGCCGCTCGGCACAGGAGATCGGCCAGGGCGAGCTGCGCAGCATGAACGTGGTGCAGGGCACCGATCGCACGCGCCTGGTGCTGAATCTGCGCCGCTCGGTGCCGCACGAAGCGAGCATCGACGGCCGCAACGTGCTCATCACGCTGGCCGAGCCGCAGCAGGCGCAGCCGGTTCCCGGGGGTCAGGTCGCGAGCTTCGCGGAAGGACGCGCCGACACCAAGCACGCGATCCGCGACCTCGATTTCCGGCGCGGCCGCGCCGGCGAAGGGCGGGTGATCGTCGATCTCTCCGACAGCAGCACCGGTATCGACATCCGCCAGCAGGGGCAGAACCTGGTGGTGGAATTCCTGAAGACGGCATTGCCGGAGAACCTGCGCCGGCGGCTCGACGTGATCGATTTCGGCACGCCCGTCAACACGGTGAGCACCTTCCAGCAGGGCGAGAACGTGCGCATGGTGGTCGAGCCGAAGGGCCAGTGGGAGCACAACGCCTACCAGTCCGACACGCAATTCGTGCTCGAAGTGAAGGCGGTGTCCGCCGATCCGTCGCGCGGCCCGCAACGCGGCCGCTACACCGGCGAGAAGCTCTCGCTCAACTTCCAGAACGTAGAAGTGCGCGCGGTGCTGAACGTCATCGCGGACTTCACCGACCTCAACATCATCATCAGCGACACCGTGGCCGGCAATATCACGCTGCGGCTGAAGGACGTGCCCTGGGATCAGGCCCTCGAGATCATCCTGCAGACGCGCGGCCTCGACAGCCGCCGCAGCGGCAACGTCATCTGGATCGCGCCGCGCGACGAGCTCGCGACGCGCGAGAAGCTCGCGCTCGAGGCGCAGCAGCAGATCTCGGATCTCGAGCAGACGCGCACCGAAACCTTCCAGATGAACTACCAGAAGGCGGTGGACGTGCAGAAGCTCCTGTCCGACCCGACGCAGCGCATCCTCTCCAAGCGCGGCAGCGCCGTGGTCGACACGCGCACCAATACGCTCTTCGTGCAGGACACGCCGAGCCGGCTCGACGAGGTGAGGCGGCTGCTCGCCAAGATCGACGTCGCCGTGCGCCAGGTGATGATCGAGGCGCGCATCGTGGAAGCGAACGAGACCTTCAGCCGCAACCTCGGCGTCAAGCTCGGCTACCTGGACAACAAGGGGATCCAAGGCGGCAGCCCCGGCTTCCCGCTGCCGGGCGGCAACAAGGCGCTGGTCAGCGGCAACTACCTCGGCTCCGGCGAGCAGACCCGGCAGGCGATACTCACCGGCGGCAGCTTCATTCCCGACACGCAGATCCTTTCGATGCCGGCCTCTGGCTTGAACGGCTTCCCCGCCGGCAACGTGTCGCTCTCCATTTTCAGCCAGACGATGCAGCGCTTCCTGTACCTCGAGCTCTCGGCTCTCGAGGCGGACGGCAAGGGCAAGATCATCGCCAGCCCGCGGGTGCTCACCGCCGACCAGGTCGAGGCCGTGATCGAGCAGGGCACCGAGATTCCGTACCAGCAGGCGACCTCCTCGGGGGCCACCTCGGTGTCCTTCCGCAAGGCGAATCTCGCGCTCAAGGTAAAGCCGCAGATCACACCCGATGGCAACATCACCATGACGCTCGACGTCAACAAGGACCAGCCCGGCGCCCAGACCGCCGCCGGCCTCGCCATCAGCACCAAGCACGTGAAGACCGAAGTGCTGGTGGAAAACGGCGGCACGGTGGTGATCGGCGGCATCTACGAGCAGAACGACCGCACCGACATCACCAAGGTGCCGTTCTTTGGCGATCTGCCGATCATCGGCTGGCTCTTCAAGAACTCGTCGGTGTCGACCGGGAAGAACGAACTGCTGATCTTCATCACCCCGCGCATCGTCAACGAGCGCCTCACCATCAGATAACCGCGCGATAATCGCGCGCTTGCCCGCCGGCTTCGCCGCGCCTGCGGCCGGGAGACTCCCGGCCGTTTTTGTTCCTACAATGCCGTCATGAAGCGCCCCGGCAACCTCTATCTCGTCGGCATGATGGGCGCCGGCAAGACCACGGTCGGGCGCCTGCTCGCGCGGCGCCTCAAGCTGCGCTTTTTCGATTGCGACCACGAGATCGAGCACCGCTGCGGCGTGAAGGTGCCGCTGATCTTCGACATCGAGGGCGAGGCCGGCTTCCGCGCACGCGAGACGCAGGTGCTCGCTGAGCTCACCGCGCTCGACGGCGTGGTGCTCGCGACCGGCGGCGGCGCGGTGCTCGCCGAAGCGAACCGTCGCCGCCTCGCCGTCGCCGGCACGGTGATCTATCTTTGCGCGCAGCCCGAGGACCTCTACGAGCGCGTGCGGCAGGATCGCAACCGGCCGCTGCTCGCGACACCCGATCCGCTGGGCCGGCTGCGCGAGCTCTACTTGCACCGCGATCCGCTGTACCGCGAGGTCGCCGACCTGGTGGTCGATACCGGGCGGCAAAGCGTGCAAAACCTCGCGCGCACGCTCGTCGATCAGCTCGCCGACCGATGGAAAGCCTCAGCGTAGCGCTCGGTAGCCGCTCCTACCCGATTCACATCGGGGCGGGGCTCATCGACCAGCGCGCGCTTTATGCACCGCATGTGCGCGGCAGCGCCGCCATCATTACCAACGAAGTCGTCGCGCCCCTTTATCTGACGCGCGTGCGGTCGGCGCTCGAGGGCTCCGGCGCCCGCGTCGCGCAGGTCGTAGTCGGGGACGGCGAGCAGGCCAAGGGCTGGGGAACGCTCGACCGGGTGATCGACGCGCTGCTCGCCGCGCGCCTCGGTCGCGACGGCTTGATCGTCGCGCTCGGCGGCGGCGTAGTGGGCGACCTTGCCGGGTTTGCCGCAGCGGTCTACCAGCGCGGCGTCGCCTTCCTCCAGGTGCCGACCACGCTCCTTGCGCAAGTCGATTCCTCGGTAGGGGGCAAGACGGCGATCAATCACGCGCGCGGCAAGAACCTGATCGGCGCCTTCCACCAGCCCTGCGCCGTGATCACCGACGTCGCCACGCTCGATACCCTGCCCGATCGCGAGCTGCGCGCCGGGCTCGCCGAGGTGATCAAGCACGGTGCGGCGCTCGATGCGCCTCTTTTCGATTGGCTCGAGCGCAATATCGAAAAACTCCTCGCCCGCGATCGCGGCGCATTGATGTATGCCGTGCGCCGCTCCTGTGAGCTCAAGGCGGCCGTCGTATCTCAGGACGAGCGCGAAGCCGGCATGCGGGCGCTCCTCAACTTCGGCCACACCTTCGGTCATGCCATCGAAACCGCCACGGGTTTCGGCCCGTGGCTCCACGGCGAAGCGGTCGCCGCGGGTATGGTGATGGCGGCCGGGCTCTCAGCGCGTGCCGGAATCCTCGCCGCACGCGACGCGCAGCGCATCGAGGCGCTCGTCACCCGCGCCGGGTTGCCGACGCGCGCGCCGAAGCTCGCACCCGAGCGCTGGCGCGAACTCATTGCCCTGGATAAGAAAAGCGCGGGTGGGCGGGTGCGCTTCGTGCTGCTCGAGGGCGTGGGCCGCGCGAAGGTCGAAGCCGGTGTCGACGAGCGATTGGTGGACGAGGCCATTGCCGCTGCAGCGCAGTAAGCCTTGTAGCACGCGGACCCCAAAGGTATATTCGAAGGCCGACCCTGACTTTTTGTGCATAGCGGCAAGAGCGCATGGGCATAGAGCCCCAAGGCCTGTACCGTCCTGAAAACGAGCACGACGCGTGCGGCGTCGGCTTCGTCGCGAACATCAAGGGCAGGAAGTCGCACACCATCGTCGAGCAGGGATTGACGGTGCTGCGCAACCTGACCCATCGCGGCGCGGTGGGCTGGGACCCGAAGCTCTCCGACGGCGCCGGCCTCCTGATCCAGATCCCCGATCGCTTCTATCGCGAGGAAATGGCGAAGCAGGGCGTCAAGCTCCCGCCCGCCGGCCAGTACGGCGTTGGCATGGTGTTCCTGCCGCGCGACCCCGCCTCGCGCATCGCCTGCGAATACGAGATCGAGCGCGCCATCAAGGACGAAGGCCAGCAGCTCCTCGGCTGGCGCGACGTGCCGGTCGACAACTCCGACCTCGCGCAGCCCGCGATCCAGCTCGAGCCGGTGATCCGCCAGGTGTTCATCGGCCGCGGCCGGCGCGTAACCGTGACCGACGCGCTCGAGCGCAAGCTCTACATCATCCGCAAGAGCTCGGGCCACGCCATCCAGGCGCTCAAGCTCAAGCATGCGAAGGCGTTCTACGTGCCTTCGATGTCGGCGCGCACGGTCTGCTACAAGGGCATGCTGCTCGCGAACCAGGTCGGCGAGTATTACCTCGATCTCAAGGACGCACGCGTCGAGTCGGCCCTCGCGCTGGTGCACCAGCGCTTCTCGACCAACACTTTCCCGTCCTGGGATCTCGCCCATCCTTTCCGCCTGATCTGCCACAACGGCGAGATCAATACGCTGCGCGGCAACGTCAACTGGATCCGCGCGCGCCAGGGCGCGATCTCCTCGCCGATCCTCGGCGCGGACCTGGAAAAACTCTGGCCGCTGATCTACCCCGGGCAATCGGACTCCGCGTCGTTCGACAACGCGCTCGAGCTGCTCGTGATGGGCGGCTATTCGGTGGCGCACGCCATGATGATGATGATCCCCGAGGCGTGGGAGAACCACACGCTGATGGATCCGCAGCGGCGCGCGTTCTATGAGTACCACGCGGCCATGATGGAACCCTGGGACGGGCCGGCGTCCATCGCCTTCACCGACGGCCGCCAGATCGGCGCCACGCTCGACCGCAATGGCCTGCGGCCTTCGCGCTACATCGTCACCGACGACGACCTGGTGATCATGGGCTCCGAATGCGGCTGCCTGCCGGTGCCGGAAGAGCGCATCGTGAAGAAATGGCGCCTGCAGCCGGGCAAGATGTTCCTGGTCGACCTGGAGAAAGGCCGCATCGTCGACGACAAGGAGCTGAAGGACACGCTCGCGGGCGCGAAGCCGTATGCCGAATGGATCGAGCGCATCCGCGTCAAGCTCGACGAGGTCGAGACCGAGAAAACCCAGCCGTACAAGTCGCGCGTGCCGCTGATCGACCGCCAGCAGGCCTTCGGCTACACGCAGGAGGACCTCAAGTTCATCCTGCAGCCGATGACCGCCAACGGCGAGGAGCCGGTGGGCTCGATGGGCAACGACTCGCCGCTCGCGGTGCTGTCGAACAAGAACAAGACGCTCTACCACTACTTCAAGCAGCTCTTCGCCCAGGTGACCAACCCGGCGATCGACCCGATCCGCGAGGACCTGGTGATGTCGCTCGTCTCGTTCATCGGCCCGAAGCCCAACCTGCTCGGCATCGATGAGCTGAACCCGCCGCTGCGCCTCGAGGTGTCGCAGCCGGTGCTCGACTTCTACGAGATGGAGAAGATCCGCCACATCGAGCGCTATACCGGCGGCAAATTCAAGTCCTGCGAGCTCGACATCACTTACCCGGTGGCCTGGGGCAAGGAAGCGGTCGAGGCGCGGCTCGCCTCGCTCGCCGCGCAGGCGGAAGACGCGGTGCGCTCGGGCTATTCGATCATCGTGATCTCCGATCGCCTGGTTGACCGCGAGCGCGTCGCCATTCCGGCCTTGCTCGCGCTGTCCGCGATCCATCAGCATCTGGTCGGCAAGGGCCTGCGCACCTCCACCGGCCTCGTCGTCGAGACCGGCAGCGCGCGCGAAGTGCACCAGTTCGCGCTGCTGGGCGGTTATGGCGCCGAGGCGGTGCATCCCTACCTCGCGCTCGAGACCGTGCTGGCGTTGAACCCGGCGGCGGGCTCGAAGGCGGTCAAGAACTACGTCAAGGCGATCGGCAAGGGACTGAAGAAGGTGATGTCCAAGATGGGCATCTCGACCTACATGTCCTACACCGGCTCGCAGCAGTTCGAAGCCGTCGGCATGGCGAAATCGCTGGTCGAGAAATACTTCACCGGCACGGCGTCGAACATCGAGGGCATCGATCTGTTTCAGGTGGCCGAGGAGGCGCTGCGCATCCACCGCGCTGCCTTCGACGAGCGCGACCCGGTGCTCGCGACGATGCTCGATGCCGGCGGCGAATACGCCTGGCGCGTGCGCGGCGAGGACCACACCTGGACGCCGGACGCGATCGCGAAGCTGCAGCACGCCTCGCGCGCGAACTCCTACGCCACGTACAAGGAGTACGCGGCGCTGATCAACGACCAGTCGCGGCGCCACATGACGTTCCGCGGGCTGTTCGAATTCCGTCTGGGCGAGTGCAAGCCGGTGCCGATCGAGGAGGTCGAGCCGGCCGCCGAGATCGTGAAGCGTTTCTCCACCGGCGCGATGTCGCTCGGCTCCATCTCTACTGAAGCGCATACTACGCTCGCCATCGCGATGAACCGCATCGGTGGCAAGTCCAACACCGGCGAAGGCGGCGAGGACCGCCGGCGCTATGCGCTAGTCAAGGCGGGGGAGACCCTGCAGTCCCGTTTAGGGAAATCCAGGGTGGAAGTCGATATCCCGCTGCGCGAGGGCGACTCTCTCAAGTCCAAGATCAAGCAGGTCGCTTCAGGCCGATTCGGCGTGACCGCCGAGTACCTGGCGAGCGCCGAGATGCTGCAGATCAAGATCGCGCAAGGCGCCAAGCCCGGGGAGGGCGGGCAGCTACCCGGCCGCAAGGTGTCCGAGTACATCGCCGAGCTGCGCTACGCCACACCGGGCGTCGAGCTGATCTCGCCGCCGCCGCACCACGACATCTATTCGATCGAGGATCTGGCGCAGCTGATCCACGATCTCAAGAACTCCAATCCCGAGGCGCTGATCTCGGTCAAGCTGGTCTCCGAGGTGGGCGTCGGCACCATCGCCGCCGGCGTCGCCAAGGGCAAGTCCGATCACGTCACCATTGCCGGCCACGACGGCGGCACCGGCGCGTCGCCCTGGTCCTCGATCAAGCACGCCGGCACGCCGTGGGAGCTCGGCCTCGCCGAGACGCAGCAGACGCTGGTGCTGAACCGCCTGCGCGGCCGCATTGCCGTGCAGGTCGATGGTCAGATGAAGACCGGGCGCGACGTCGTGATCGGCGCGATCCTCGGCGCCGACGAGTTCGGCTTCGCCACGGCGCCGCTGGTGGTCGAGGGCTGCATCATGATGCGCAAGTGCCACCTCAACACCTGCCCGGTCGGCGTCGCCACGCAGGACCCGGTGCTGCGGCGCAAGTTCGAGGGCAAGCCCGAGCACGTCGTCAATTACTTCTTCTTCGTCGCCGAGGAAGTGCGCGAGCTGATGGCGCAGCTCGGCATCCGGAAAGTGAATGACCTGATCGGGCATACCGAGCTGCTCGACATGAAGAGCGGCATCGAGCACTGGAAGGCGAAAGGGCTCGATTTCACCAAGGTATTCGCGATGCCGCGCATGCCGGCAGAGGTGGCGCGCTTCCATCGTGAGAGCCAGCAGCACGGCTTGGAAAAGGCGCTCGACAACCGCATTATCGAGCTCGCCCAGCCGGCGCTCGAGCGGCGCGAGAAGGTGACGATCGAGATGCCGATCCGCAACATCAACCGCACGGTCGGCACCACGCTTTCGTGGCACATCGCCAGGCGCTACGGCCA
>VBCP01000120.1 GCA_005888925.1 Betaproteobacteria bacterium
GGCGAGCGCCAGGTCATCGGCTCGCCGCTCGCCGGATGCCGCAGGCTGAGCTCGGCCGCGTGCAAGGCCTGGCGCGGAAAGCTGATGCCGTGGCGCGTGCCACGCCGGTACACGGTATCGCCGACCAGCGGATGGCGGATATGCTGGAAATGCACGCGGATCTGGTGCGTGCGCCCGGTCTCGAGCCGGCATTCGACGAGCGCGGCGCGGCCGAAGCGCTCGAGCACCTGATAGGTGGTGCGTGCCGGCTTGCCGCGGTGCGTGACCGCCATGCGCGTGCGCGCCTTGGCGTCGCGGCCTACGGGAGCATCGATCGTGCCACTCGCCGGCGGATCGCCTTGCACCAGCGCGATGTAGAGTCTCTGCACGCTGCGCTCGGCGAGCTGCTTGACGAGATCGGTCTGCGCCTCGACCGTTTTCGCCACCACCAGGAGGCCGCTCGTGTCCTTGTCGAGGCGATGCACGATGCCCGCGCGCGGCACGCCGGCGAGCGCCGGGGCATGCGCGAGCAGCGCATTGAGCAGCGTGCGGTCCGGCTGTCCCGCGCCGGGGTGCACCACCAGGCCCGCCGGCTTGTCGATCACGATGAGCGCGGCGTCCTCGTGCACGATCTTGAGCGGCATGCGCTGGGCGCGCGGCGCGCCGCTCTCCGGCAGCCGCGGCGGCGTGAGCAGCACTTGCTCGCCGCCCGATACGGCCATGCGCGCCGGCGGCGCGCGGCCGTCGACCTTGATATGCCCGGCGCGCAGCCAGTCCTGCAGCCGGCTGCGCGAATACTGGTGAAACAGGCGCGCGAGCGCCTGGTCCAGACGCAAGCCGCCCATCTCCCGCGGCACCGTCGCGGAGAGCGGCGCCACGAACGTCGCATCCCAATCGCTATAATCCTTGCGCCCCATGTTGAGAAGTCTACTTGCTGCCGCGGTTCTGGCCGCTTCGCTTGTCATGCTGAGCGGCTGCGGCTCGCTCACGTCGGAAGACGAGACCGTCGGCTGGTCGGCGCAGCGCCTCTACGGCGAGGCGAAGGACGCCATGGCCTCCAGGGACTGGGCCAAGGCGATCAAGCACCTCGAGAAGCTCGAGGCGCGCTATCCGTACGGCCGCTACGCGCAGCAGGCGCAGCTCGAGGTCGCCTTTTGCCAATGGAAGGACGGCGAGCGCGCCTCCGCGATCGCGGCGGCCGACCGCTTCATCAAGCTTTACCCGAACCATCCGAACGTCGATTACGCCTGGTACCTGAAGGGGCTGATCAACTTCAACGACCTGCAGGGCGTGCTGGCATGGCTCACCACTCCGGACATGAGCGACCGCGATCCCAAGGCCTCGCGCGAGGGCTTCCTCGCGTTCAAGGAAGTGGTGATGCGTTTCCCGGAATCGCGCTACGCCCCGGATGCCGGCGCGCGCATGCGCTACCTCGTCAACGCCCTCGCGAACAACGAGGTGCACGTCGCGCGCTACTACATGAAGCGCGGCGCCTATGTCGCGGCAGCGAACCGCGCGCAGTACGCGATCGAGCACTATCCGCAGGCGCCGGCGGTCGAGGAAGCGATGGTGCTGCTGATGCGCGCCTACGATGCGCTCGGCATGAACGACCTGCGCGATTCAGCCGAGCGCGTGCTGCTGAAAAACTTCCCGAACAGCTCCTTCCTCAAGGCCGGGGGTGGCAGGAAGAAGGCGGCGTGGTGGCGCCTTTGGGATCCGGACTGGTGAAGCGGGTTCTCGTCATCGGCGCGGCCGGCATGATCGGCCGCAAGCTCACCGCGCGGCTCGCGAGAGATGGCGGCCTGCAGGGCGCAGCGATCGGCGAGCTCTTGCTGCACGACGTAGTCGAAAGCTCGGCGCCGGCTGCGCCATTCAAAGTCAAAACCACCGCCTCGGATCTGTCCGCGCCCGGCGAGGCGGAGCGGCTGGTCGCCGAGCGGCCGGACCTGATCTTCCACCTGGCGGCGATCGTCTCCGGCGAGGCCGAAGCGGACTTCGAAAAAGGCTACCGCATCAACCTGGACGGCACGCGCCGCCTGTTTGAAGCGATCCGCAAAATAGGCGACGGCTACAAGCCGCGCGTGGTGTTCACTTCATCCATTGCGGTGTTCGGCGCGCCGTTTCCCGAGGCGATCGGCGACGAATTCCTGAGCGCGCCGCTCACGAGCTATGGCACGCAGAAGGCGATCGACGAGCTGCTGCTCGCCGACTACAGCCGCCGCGGCTTCTTCGACGGCATCAGCCTGCGCCTGCCGACCATCTGCGTGCGCCCGGGCAAGCCCAACCGCGCGGCGTCGGGGTTCTTCTCCGGCATCATCCGCGAACCGCTCGCCGGACAGGAGGCGGTGCTGCCGGTGCCGAAGAGCGTGCGGCACTGGTTCGCTTCACCGCGCGCGGCGATTGGCTTCCTGCTCCACGCGGCGTGGATGGATACGGCACAGCTCGGCGCGCGCCGCAATCTGACGATGCCCGGGGTAGCCGCGACCGTCGGCGAGCAGATCGAGGCGCTACGCCGGCTGGCGGGCGACGCCGCCGTGCGGCTCATCCGCGAGGAGCCCGATGCCACCATCATGCGCATCGTCGAGGGCTGGCCGCGCAATTTCGACCCGCGCCGAGCGCTCGCCCTCGGCTTTCGCGCAGACGCGAGCTTCGACGACATCATCCGGATTCACATGGAAGACGAGCTCGGCCAAAGAACGCCTGCACCTCGGCCAGGTCGCGCGTAGGCTTCATCGGCGGCAGGCTCTTGAGGATCCGCGCGCCGTAGGCGCGTGACAGAAGGCGTGGATCGCACAGCATCAGCACGCCGCGGTCGCGCTCATCGCGGATCAGGCGCCCGGCGCCCTGCTTCAACTGCAGCACGGCCTGCGGCAGCTGCAGCTCGTTGAATGGATTGCGCCCGGCGGCCTTGAGGGCGTCGATGCGCGCCGCGAGCACCGGGTCGTCGGGCGGCGCGAACGGCAGCTTGTCGATCACCACCACCGAAAGCGCCTCGCCGCGCACGTCGACGCCTTCCCAGAAGTAGGCGCTGCCGAGCAGCACCGCATTGCCGAGGCTGCGGAAGCGCGCCAGCAGCTCGCTGCGCGAGCCGGTGCCCTGCACGAGCAACGGATATTCGATGCGGCCGCGCAGGAGCTCGTGCGCGCGGCGCAACGCGCGCAGCGTCGTGAAAAGCAGGAAGGCTCGCCCGCCGCTTGCCTCGAGCACCGGAAACGCCGCCTCGATCACCGCGTCGGTGAATGCCGGGTCGTTCGGATCCGGCGGCAGGCCCTTGGGTAGATAAATCAGCGCCTGGTCCGCGAACTGAAAGGGGCTCTCCCAGCGCAGGGTCTGCGCCTCGGGTACGCCCAGCTCGCGCGTGAAGTGGCCGAAATCGTCACCGACCGCGAGCGTCGCGGAGGTGAAAATCCAGGCGCGCGGATGGTCGTCCATCTGCCGGCGAAACAGCTCCCCGGAGTGCAGCGGCGTGACATGGAGCTGCACCGACTGGCCGAACACCTCGGCCCAGCGCACGTCCTCGCGCGCATCGGTCTCCATCAGTCGCGTGAGCACCGCGAAGGCGCTGCCCGCGCGCCGCGCGCAGGCGCCGAGCCCCTCGGAACGCTCGGCCTGCGCAGCGAGCGCCGCATCGAGCATTTTCAGCGCGGAGCGCAGTTTGATCAGCGCCTCCGGGAAGCCGGCGATGCCCAGCGCCTGCGGCCAGGCGAGGCGCAGCGGTCCATCGCCCAGCGCCAGGCGCAGGTCGCGTGCCGCCTTGTCCAGCCGGTTGGCGAGCGCCTCGAGCTCGGGCGAGGCGCCGCCCGCCGAGCGCAATTCACCGCGCGCGTCGCGCGCGAGCTCGACTATCTGGTGCGAGGAGAGCGTGTCGCCGAAAAAGAGCCGCGCCGTCTCGGGGAGCTGGTGCGCTTCGTCGAAGATCAGCGTGTTGCAGGCGGGCAGCAGCTCCGCGATGCCCTCGTCGCGCAGCACCACATCGGCGAAGAACAGATGGTGGTTGATCACCACCACGTCGGCGGCCAGCGCGTTGCGCCGCGCGCGCATCACGAAGCAATCGCCATAATCGGGACAGCTCTGCCCGAGGCAGTTGTCGCGCGTCGAGGTGGCCTGCGCCCAGATCGGCGCGTCCTCGGGCACGTCGGCGAGATCGGCGCGGTCGCCGGTGGTGCTGGTCGCCGCGAAGCGCTCGATGCGTTGCAGCTGGCCTGCTTCCTCACGGCTCGTCGCGCCGCCTTCGGTCACCGCACGGCGCAAGCGGTACAGGCAGACATAATTCGCGCGACCCTTGAGCAGCGCCGCGCTCGCTCCAGAAGCCAGCGCGTGGCGCACCGCCGGCAGGTCGCGGTCGAAGAGCTGGTCCTGCAGGGTCTTCGTGCCGGTGGAGACGATGACCTTGCCGCCGGCGAGCAGCGCCGGCACGAGGTAGGCGAAGGTCTTGCCGGTCCCGGTGCCGGCCTCGGCGACCAGCACGCCTGTCGATTCGATCGCTTCGCGGATGGCCTGCGCCATCTCCACCTGCTCGGCGCGCCTGCGATAGCCCGGTATCGCCCCGGCGAGCGCGCCCTCGGGCGAGAACACCTGCTCAAGGGACTTCATCGACCCGGATCCAGACGCGGCGCGTTTCGCCGCCCGAGGCGCGGCTCGCCGAGGCGATACCGCGATCGTCGCGCGCCGCCGTCATCGCGACGGCGCCGAGCTCGAACCATTCGCCGAGCCGGCCGCTGGCAATGGTGGCCGTGCGCTGAGCGGCGCGCTGCTGCGCGATCTCGACCTCCACCTTGTCGCCGACCACGCGCGGGATCACTTCGAAGCCCGACGTGGTTTCCTGCACCACCGTCACCTCCTGCGAGATCACGCCGGCGGGCGTCTGGATGAACTGGCGCTGGCGCACGGGACGCGACTCTCCCGTATAGATCATCGCGCGGGCGCCTTCGAGCGCCTGCACCCGCTGGTCGACCCGCTCTTCGGCGCGCGTGCGCGAATCCTGCGCGCGGATGTCGACCCGTGAGTCGCGGCTGCCGACGCGGCCGCTCGCATCGATGCCACGGCTCGCGGCATCGAGCGCCTCGTCGAAGCGCACCGAGATCAGCAGCCGCTTCTGCGGCCGGTCGACGGCATCGAGCGCGCGGCGCAGCTCGGCGAGGTTTGCGGGGCTGGCGCGCACGAAAAGCTGGGCACCCTGGCCGGAGAGCGTGGCGCCGGGTTCGAGCAGCGGCTGCAGCGCCGGGATCACCTGCTCCGCCGTGCGGTGGCGTAGACCAATGATTTCCAAAGCGTTCTGCGCAACCGCCGCGGGGATTGCGATGAGCAGCGAAACAGCAAATCGGATCACGGCGCCGCGATTCATCTTTCTTCCTGAACGCGCCAAGCTTCGCTCGGTCTACGCGCCATCCATTATGGGTCACAAGCTCCTGTTTATCTGCGCCTTTCTCACGCTCCTGATACCCGCGGGCGCGCAGGCGAGCACCGAAACGACGAAGGAGTACCGCATGGCGGCGGCGCTGCAGGCGCTATTCGCGGTCGGCGTGCGCTATCACTACGGCGGCAGCTCGCCGGACACCGGCTTCGACTGCAGCGGCCTGGTCGCGCACGTCTTCGACCGCGCCTGGGGCATCGCGCTTCCGCGCAGCACGGAAGAGCAGCGCAACGTCGGTCGCGCGGTAAAGCGCACCGACCTGCAGCCAGGCGATCTCGTCTTCTACAACACGCGCAACCGCCCGTTCTCGCACGTCGGCATCTATCTCGGCGACGGCAATTTCGTGCACGCCCCCCGCCCTGGCCAACGCGTGAGAGTCGAAAGCATCGACACCCCGTATTGGCGCGCGCGTTTCAATGGCGCGCGACGGCTGGACCCGCCGGTTTATTGATCCACCCCAAAGACGGGAATTGTTCTCATTGACAGGCGGGCGACGGACAGGCGCTCGAAGCGCTCCTGCGAGCGCTAGCGCTGCAACTCGTAGCTCGCCCGCACCTCGAAGCCGAACTCCTGCCCGCGCAACGCCGGCGGCACCGGCACCTCGGCCGCCGCCAGGCGGAACATCTCGAGCGCCTGCTCGTCGAGCTGGGCGTGGCCCGAGCTCGCCTTCACGCTGACCTCGGCCACGCTGCCGCTCGCCGCGACGCTCAGGCGCACCAGCACGTCGCCTTGCCAGTCGTTGTCCAGCGCAGCGGGCGGATAGCGTTTGTGGCGCACGGCCGAGCTGATGAGTTGATGGCGATATTGCGCGATCGAGCTGATGTCGGCGCTCGGCCTTGCTGGCGCGGCGCTGGCCGCGGGTAGCGAAGGTACGTCCGCTTCGGCTGCTGTCGGGGATTGAGGCTCGGTTGGAGCGGCTCGCTCCACCACCGCCGCGCTGACTGCCGGCGCCGTTTTCTCCCGGTCGGGCTTGCGCACTTCGCGCTTCGGCGGCTGTGCCTTGTTCGTCTGCGGTGCGATCGATTCGCCCCGCTGCGCCGGCTCGACCAGGCGCGCGACGATAGCCGCGGGGCTCGGGAGCGGCTGCGCGAGCAATTCCTTCAGCGCCGGCGCGCTCAGCGACAGCACGAGCGCATGCAGCGCGAGCGACGCTGTCGCCGAGTAGGCTAACGGGCGATGAGGAGCGTGCGCCAGACTTTTTCCGCGGTCAGGGGCATGTCCATGTGCAGCACGCCGAGCGCGTCGAGTACCGCATGCACCACGGCAGGCATCGCGCCGATGGTGCCGAGCTCGCCGCAGCCCTTCACGCCGAGCAGATTGGTCTTGCAAGGCACGCTCTCGTCGAAGCTCGGCCGCATGGGCGGCAGGTCCGTGGCGCGCGGTAAGCAATAATCCATCAGCGAGCCGGTGAGAAGCTGCCCGCTCTCCTGGTCGTACACCGCCTGCTCGTAGAGTGCCTGTCCGGCGCCTTGGGCGATGCCGCCGTGCACCTGGCCTTCGACGATCATGTGGTTGATGATGCGCCCGACGTCGTCGCAGCTCGCGAGGCTCGTGAGCTTCACCTCTCCGGTTTCACGATCGATCTCCACCTCGCATGCCTGCGCGCCGTTCGGCCACGAGGGCGTCGACGGTGTCTCGGTCGCTGACACCCGGAAGACGCGGCGCGTCTGCCGCGCAGCCAGTTCGCCGAGCCCGATCGCCCGGTCGGTGCCGGCGATGCGAAAGCGGCCGTCGCGGTATTCGATGTCCGCGGGTGCCGCTTCGAGTGCCTCGGCCGCGAGCGCCTTGCCTTCGGTGACGACGCGCCGGCCGGCGGCGACCACGGCCGAGCCGCCGACGAAGGCCGAGCGCGAGCCGACGCTGCCGACGCCGTTGGCGCGGTCGGTATCGCCCTGCACGACCCGCACCTTGTCGAGCGGCACGCCGAGCACCTCCGTGACGAGCTGGGTGTACGAGGTCTCGAGCCCCTGGCCCATGGCCTGCGTTCCCGAGAAAACGGTTACCTCGCCTTCCGCGTTGACCTCGATGTCGACAGTTTCGGTGGGCAGCGCGCCGGTCCATTCCAGGTACACCGAAAGCCCCCGGCCGCGCAACCGTCCGGCTCGCTTCGACGCCTCGCGGCGCGCCGGGTAGCCGCTCCAATCGGCGCGCGCCAGCAGCTGGTCCAGCACCGCGCCAAAATTGCCGCCGTCGTAGGTGTCGCCGAGATGCGTGCGGTACGGAAAGTCCTGCGGCCGGATGAAATTGCGCCGGCGCAGCTCCGCCGGATCGAGCCGCATCTCGCGCGCGGCCTTCTCGACCAGCCGCTCCATCAGGAAGTTGGCTTCCGGCCTGCCCGCTCCTCGGTACGCACCCGTGGCCATGGTGTGCGTCAGCACCGCGCGCACGCGGTAGTGCACGAGCGGCACGTGGTAGACCGTGGTCTGCACCTTGGGGCCGAGCTGCAGCGGGATGATCGCGGAGGAGCCGACCGGCACCGCGCCGATGTTGCCGAGCGTATCCACCTCGAGCGCGAGGATCCGTCCCTTCTCGTCGAGCGCGAGGCGCGCCTTGTTGTACTGGTCGCGCCCCATGTGGGCGGCGAGAAAGTCCTCGCTGCGCTCGGCGCGCCACCTCACCGGGCGGCCGAGCTTGCGCGCCGCATAGCAGACGAGCGCATCCTCAGGCATGAGGCCGGTCTTCATGCCGAAGCCGCCGCCGATATCGCCGACCATGATGCGGAACTGCTCGGGCTTGGCACGGAACACTGCGCCGAGCAGATCGCGCGCGCCGGTGGGCGTCTGGTTCTGCGTGTACAGCGTGGTGCGGCCGTTCTCGAACACGCCGATGCAGGCGCGCGGCTCGAGCGCGACCGCGATCACGCGCTGGTTGTGCAGCTCGAGTTCGGTGACGTGCGCGGCTTTGGCAAACGTTTCGGCCACCTTGGCCGCATCGCCATACTCGGTCTGCGCGGCGACATTGCCGCTCGCCTCCGGCCACACCTGCGGCGCGCCCGGCGCTATGGCGGCCTTTGCGTCCACCACGCACGGCAGATCTTCATATTCGATCGCCGCGAGTTCGGCCGCATCCTGCGCCTGCAGGCGCGTCTGCGCGACGATCGCAGCCACCGGCTGGCCGACGTAGTGCACATGGCCCTCGGCGAGCAGCGTGCGCAGCGGTGCGGCCATCGGCGAGCCGTCGGCGCGCTTGAAGAGCGGCGGAAACGGAATGTGGCCGACGCCGTCGGCGCGAAGCTCAGCCATGGTCCATGCCGCAATTACTCCTGGAGCCTGCTTCGCCGCCTCGACGTCGATGGAAAGCAGCTTGGCATGCGCGTGCGGGGAGCGCACTAGAACGAGCCAGCACTGTCCGGGAAATTCCAGGTCGTCGCTATAGCGGCCTTTGCCGGTCAGAAGGCGCGCGTCCTCGAGCCGTTTCTGCGAGCGCGACGCGCCGAAGCGCGCCGATGCCGGATCGAACTGCACCTGCAGGGGCGGGGCACTCATCTGGGGAAAGTGTCAATAACGGCGGGGTTTTGTGTGGTGCGAGGTTTGCCCTAGTCCTGCGCAAGCCGCAAGAGCACTCTCGCATCTACACGGGGAAGAGGAAACGGCTATGGCAGAGGAAGACTCGTATGCCCGCTGCGTGCGTCACGCAGTCGGCATCGTCGGCAGCTCAGAGGCGCTCGCCGCCCGTCTGGGCGTAGACGCGCAATTGGTGAACACCTGGAGTTCCGGAATCAGCGTACCGGCCGCTAGCCACTTTTCGCGCATCGTTGACATCATCGTCGGTAAGACTGCCGCTAAGACCGCGCGCGATCTGTATT
>VBCP01000578.1 GCA_005888925.1 Betaproteobacteria bacterium
AGGAACAGCACCATCACCGCGCCGACGTAGACCACCACCAGCGCGATGGCGAGGAATTCCGCGCGCAGCAGCAGCCACAGCCCCGCGGCGGTGAAGAACGCGAGCACCAGGAAGAGGGCCCCGTGCACCGGGTTGCGCGCCGTGATGACGCGCAGGCCGGCGAGCAGCAGCACCGCTCCGAAGGCGTAAAAAACTACGGTCTCGAACATTCTTCTTTTCTTTTAACGGAAGCGGGCGTCTTGTTCCCGGTCCCGGGCTATCTGCTCCTCGTAACGGTCGCCCACGGCGAGCAGCATGGGCTTGGTGTAGTAGAGGTCCCCCCTCTTCTCGCCGTGATATTCCAGTATTCGGGTCTCGACGATGGCATCGACCGGGCAGGCCTCCTCGCAGAAGCCGCAGAAGATGCACTTGGTGAGGTCGATGTCGTAGCGCGTGGTGCGCCGGGTGCCGTCTTCCCTCTGATCGGATTCGATGTGGATCGCGAGCGCCGGGCACACCGCCTCGCACAGCTTGCAGGCGATGCAGCGCTCCTCGCCGTTCGGATAGCGGCGCAGCGCGTGCAGCCCGCGAAAGCGGGGGCTCATCGGCGTCTTCTCTTCGGGGAACTGCACCGTGATCTTGCGCGCGAACGCGTGGCGGCCGGTGAGCGCGAGCCCGCGCAGCAGCTCGAGCAGCATGAACGAGCGGAAAAACTCGACGATGCGATTCATCGCCGACCCCCTGTCAAGGGGGTCATGAGCCGAAGGCGAATGGGGGGTTGGTTTTCAAAAAGCAAAACCCCCCGCTCATAAATTCGCTCCCCCCTTGACAGGGGGGCGGCAAAAAGAAACACGCTCAGCTCCATATGTTCCAAGGCGTTTGCATCCACAGGCCGATGACGGCGATCCAGATGAGCGTGAGCGGAATGAACACCTTCCAGCCGAGCCGCATGATCTGGTCGTAGCGGTAGCGCGGGAAGGTGGCGCGGATCCACAGGAACATCGACACGATGACGAACATCTTGATGATGAGCCAGCCGAAGGGCGGGATCCAGTTGAGCACCACCGAGTCGACCGGGGCCTGCCAGCCGCCGAAGAACATCACCGCACACAGCGCGCTGATCAGCCACATGTTCATGTACTCGGCCATGAAGAACAGCGCGAAGGTCATGCCGGAGTATTCGATCATGTGGCCGGCGACGATCTCGGACTCGCCTTCCACCACGTCGAAGGGCGCGCGGTTGGTCTCCGCCACGCCGGAGACGAAGTACACCACCAGGATGGGCAGCAAGGGCAGCCAGTTCCACGACAGGAAGGTGAGCCCCATCGAGGCGAAGGTGCCACGGCCCTGCGCGTAGACGATGTCCGAGAGGTTGAGGCTGCCCGAGACCATCAGCACCACCACCAGCGCAAAGCCCATGGCGAGCTCATACGACACCATCTGCGCCGCGGAGCGCATCGCGCCGAGGAAGGCGTACTTCGAGTTGGACGCCCAGCCCGCGACGATCACGCCGTAAACGCCCATCGACGAGAGCGCCAGGATGTAGAGGATCCCGGCGTTGATGTCGGCGAGCACGATGTCGGGCGAGAACGGGATCACCGCCCACGCGGCAACCGCCGGCATGATGAACAGGATCGGCGCGAGGATGTACAGCGCCTTGTTGGCGTTGGTCGGGAGGATGATCTCCTTCATCAGGAGCTTCACGCCGTCCGCGATCGGCTGCAGCAGGCCATAGGGACCGACGCGGTTGGGCCCGATGCGGATCTGGATCCAGCCGATGAGCTTCCTCTCCCACAGCGTGAGGTAGGCGACCGCGAGCATCAGCGGCACGAGGATCGCCACGATGAAGGCGAGACTCGTCACCGTCGCATACGCGGCGGGCCCCCATGTGGCCCCGAGCCTCGCGCTGCTGAAATTGAAGAGCCAGTCGAGCATCACGCGGCCTGCTGCACGGTGGCCTTCTGCACCTGCACCGTGCCGAACATGGCGCCGAGCGCCGCGGTGCTGGCATGGCCGGCCGATACGCGCACGCAGCCGTCGGGCAGCTCGTCGTCGAGCGCCGCCATCAGCTTCGCCTCGCCCGTACCCTGCTTCACCACCACGAACTGGCGCGCGCCGACGCCGAGCTCGCGCATCAGGCTCGAATTCATCCACGCCCTCGGCGGCTGCGCCTCCTTCGTCTTCTGCAGCGGCGGCGAGCGGCGCACCAGCGGGTCGGCGAAGTAGATCGGCACGTCGGCGATGCGCTGGATGCCGCTGCCCGGCGCCGAACCCGCTGCGACGCTGCCAATCTGGTTGGAGC
>VBCP01000122.1:0-2496 GCA_005888925.1 Betaproteobacteria bacterium
CACCTTCATGCTCTGCTGGCGCGCGCAGACCTCGATGTACTCGTGCGCGGTGTTGAGCTCGCGCGTGTCGCCGACCAGCGCGATCTGGCACTTGTCGGTCACCAGCTCCCTGACGTAGCTCGCCAGGCCGTACTCCTCGGGCTTGAACACCGGGCGCGAGGCGCGGATCGACATCAGGATCCGCGGGCAGCGGTGCTGGCCGCAGGCGGCGTGCACCGCGACGAGAAACTCGCGCATCTGCTCGCCGGTCTCGCGGCCTTGCAGGCTGGCGAGCAGGTGGTCGCCGCGCAGCTCGATGCTGTAACGCATACCTAGGTGCGCTCGAGCAGCTTCCTGAGCCATTCCTGCGCGTCGGACTCGGGGCCGCGCAGGTTCATGCAGCGGTCGCGCAGGTTTCGCAGCACGTGCTCGACCATGCCGCCGCGGTGCTCGAGGGCGAGGCCGTCGAGCGCGCGGCCGAAGGCGTGCGCGAAGTGCGTCTTGTCGATGACATGGTGCTCGTGCAGCGTCTCGATGATCACGATGTTCGCCGCGGCGAGGCCCGCGAGCGTCTCGACCAGGGTGGGCTCGTTCACTGGGTCTCGCGGGTTTCGTTTTGCGGCAGGGTGCGCCACAGCGTCGCCAGCAGGACATCGATGTTCACCGGCTTCGCCACGTAGTCGGTGGCGCCCGCCTCGAGGCACTTGTCGCGGTCGCCCATCATCGCCTTGGCGGTGACCGCGATGATCGGCAGCGAGCGGTAGCCGTCGAGCTGGCGGATGATGCGCATGGTGTCGAGTCCGTCGAGCCCCGGCATCATCACGTCCATCAGCACCAGGTCGATGTCGGCGCTGCGCTTGAGCAGCTCGATGCCCTCCTTGCCGCTCTCGGCGTGCAGCACCTTCATGCCGTGCGCCTCGAGCGCGCTGGTCAGCGCAAACACGTTGCGGATGTCGTCGTCGACCACCAGCACGTTCTTGCCTTCGAGCTCGGCGGAGGCGCGCGGCGCCACCTTCTGCGCCACGTGCTCGGCGAACGGCACCGGTCCCGGCTCGGCGGCGAGGCGCGCCGGCATGGCGAGCTCGGCTTCCGGCACGGGTGCCCGCGGGAACTCGGCCGCCGTCTCGTAGCTGAGCGGCAGGTAGAGCGTGAAGGTGCTGCCCTGGCCCTGCGTGCTCTGCACCCGGATCTCGCCGCCCAGGAGCCGCGCCAGCTCGCGGCTGATCGACAGCCCGAGGCCCGTGCCGCCGTACTCGCGGCTGGTGGTGCCGTCGGCCTGCTGGAACGCCTCGAAGATGAGGCGCTGCTTGTTGGGCGGAATGCCGATGCCGGTGTCGGCGACGGCGAAGGCCACGACGCCGTTGGCGTGCTCGAGCACCGGATGGCCCGGCGTCCAGCCGCCGGTCGCGTCCTCGACGCGCAGCGCGACGCTGCCGCGGCTGGTGAACTTGAACGCGTTCGACAGCAGGTTGGTGATGACCTGCTGCAGCCGCTTGCCGTCGGTCTCGATCGCCAGCGGCAGCTTCGGATCGATGCTGACGTTGAGCTCGAGGCCCTTGTCGGAAGCGATCTGGCGGAAGGTGCGCTCGACGTAATCGGAGACGTCGGTGAAGCGCTCGGCGGCGATGTTCAGCGTGACGGTGCCCGACTCGATCTTCGCGAGATCGAGGATGTCGTTGATCAGCGCGAGCAGCTCCGCGCCCGACGAGTGGATGGTGCGCGCGAACTCGATCTGCTTCGGCGTGAGATTGCCGCCGACGTTGTCGGCGAGCAGGCGCGCCAGGATCAGGAGGCTGTTGAGCGGCGTGCGCAGCTCGTGCGACATGTTGGCCAGGAACTCCGACTTGTACCTGGACGAGAGCGACAGCTGCTCGGCCTTTTCCTCCAGCGCGGCGCGCGCCTGCTCGATCTCGCGGTTCTTGAACTCGACCTGGTGCATCTGCTCGGAGAGCTGGCGCGCCTTCTCCTGCAGCTGCTCGTTGGCCGCGCGCAGCTCGTCCTGCTTGGACTTGAGCAGCGCTTCGGACTTCTGCAGGTTGAGCGCCTGCTGCTCGAGGCGATCGTTGGTCTTCTTCAGCTCCTCCTGCTGCGCCTGCAATTCAGCCGTGAGCGACTGCGACTGGTGCAGCAGGTATTCCGTCTGCATGTTGGCCGCGATGGTGTGCAGCACCACGCCAATGGACTCCGTGAGCTGGTCCAGGAATGTTTGGTGAATCTCGCTGAACTTGGAGAACGACGCGAGCTCGATCACCGCCTTGACCTGCCCTTCGAACAGCACCGGCAGGATCACGATGTTGACCGGCGCGCCCGAGCCGAGCGACGAGCTGATGCGGATGTAGTCGGAGGGCGCGTTGGCGAGCACGATGCGTTTTTTCTCAAACGCACACTGGCCTACGAGGCCTTCGCCAAACGCAATCTTGCGCGGCAGGCTCTTCGAATGGCGCTGCGCGTAGCCCGCGAGCAGCTCGAGGGTCGAGTCGCCGCTGCGATGGTCGGCGACGTAGAACGCCGCCTGCT
>VBCP01000122.1:2620-8325 GCA_005888925.1 Betaproteobacteria bacterium
TCCTTCAACGAGGCCACCTCGCCCTGCGCATCGACCGTAATGGATCGCGTCAAGTCTCCTTTGGTCACGGCAGTGGCCACTTCGGCGATCGCGCGCACCTGAGTCGTGAGGTTCGCCGCGAGCCGGTTCACGTTGTCGGTGAGGTCGCGCCACGTGCCCGCGGCGCCCGGCACCCGGGCCTGGCCGCCGAGCTTGCCTTCGCTGCCCACTTCGCGCGCCACGTTGGTCACCTGGTCGGCGAAGGTCGCCAGCGTGTCGATCATGCCGTTGATGGTCTCGGCGAGCGCCGCCACCTCGCCCTTCGCCTCCACCGTCAGTTTGCGCGTGAGATCGCCGTTCGCCACCGCGTTCACCACGCTCGCGACGCTGCGCACCTGGCTCGTGAGGTTCGCCGCCATCGAGTTCACGTTGTCGGTGAGGTCCTTCCAGGTGCCGCCCACGCCCTGCACGCGCGCCTGGCCGCCGAGCTTGCCCTCGGTGCCGACCTCGCGCGCCACGCGCGACACCTCGCTCGCGAAGGCGTTGAGCTGGTCGACCATCGTATTGACGGTGAGCTTCAGCTCCAAGATTTCTCCCTTGACGTCCACCGTGATCTTCTTCGACAGGTCGCCCCGCGCCACCGCAGTGGTGACCTCGGCGATGTTCCGGACCTGGCCGGTGAGGTTCGCGGCCATCGAGTTGACGTTGTCGGTGAGATCCTTCCACACACCCGCCACGCCGACCACCTGCGCCTGGCCGCCGAGCTTGCCGTCGGTGCCCACCTCGCGCGCCACCCGCGAGACCTCGCCGGCGAAGGCGTTGAGCTGGTCCACCATGGTGTTGATCGTCGACTTGAGCTCCAAAATCTCGCCGCGCACGTCCACCGTGATCTTCTTCGACAGATCGCCTTTGGCGACTGCTGTCGTCACATCCGCGATGTTGCGCACCTGGCCGGTGAGGTTCGCGGCCATCGAGTTGACGTTGTCGGTGAGGTGCGGCGAAGGCGTTGAGCTGATCGACCATCGTGTTGATGGTGCTCTTGAGGGCGAGGATCTCGCCCTTCACATCGACCGTGATCTTCTTCGACAGGTCGCCTCGCGCCACCGCGGTGGTCACCTCGGCGATGTTCCTCACCTGCCCGGTGAGGTTTGCCGCCATCGAGTTCACGTTGTCGGTGAGGTCCTTCCACACGCCGGCGACGCCGGGCACCTGCGCCTGCCCGCCGAGCTTGCCCTCGGTGCCGACCTCGCGCGCCACGCGCGACACCTCGCTCGCGAAGGCGTTGAGCTGGTCCACCATCGTGTTGATGGTGCTTTTGAGCTCGAGCACCTCGCCCTTCACATCGACGGTGATCTTCTTCGACAGATCGCCCTTCGCCACCGCGGTCGTCACCTCGGCGATGTTTCTCACCTGGCCGGTGAGGTTCGCGGCGAGCTGATTCACGTTGTCGGTGAGGTCCTTCCACACGCCGGCGACGCCGGGCACCTGCGCCTGGCCACCGAGCTTGCCGTCGGTGCCCACCTCGCGCGCGACGCGCGAGACTTCTGAAGCAAACGCGTTCAGCTGATCGACCAGCGTGTTGATGGTGCTCTTCAGCTCGAGGATCTCGCCCTTCACGTCCACCGTGATCTTCTTGGAGAGATCGCCCTTGGCCACCGCGGTGGTGACCTCGGCGATGTTGCGCACCTGGCCGGTGAGGTTCGCCGCCATCGAGTTCACGTTTTCGGTGAGGTCCTTCCAGACGCCGCCGACGCCCTTCACCGTCGCCTGGCCGCCGAGCTTGCCTTCGGTGCCGACTTCCTTGGCGACGCGCGACACCTCCGATGCAAAGGCATTGAGCTGGTCGACCATCGTGTTGATGGTGCTCTTCAGCTCGAGGATTTCGCCCTTGACGTCCACCGTGATCTTCTTCGAGAGGTCGCCCTTGGCGACCGCGGTCGTGACCTCCGCGATGTTGCGCACCTGGCCGGTGAGGTTCGCCGCGAGCTGGTTCACGTTGTCGGTGAGGTCCTTCCAGACGCCCGCGACGCCCGGCACCTGCGCCTGGCCGCCGAGCTTGCCATCCGTGCCGACTTCCTTCGCGACGCGCGACACCTCGCTCGCGAACGCGTTGAGCTGGTCGACCATCGTGTTGATGGTGCTCTTCAGCTCGAGCACCTCGCCTTTCGCCTCGGCGGTGATCTTCTTGGACAGATCGCCTTTGGCGACCGCAGTCGTCACATCCGCGATGTTGCGCACCTGGCCGGTGAGGTTTGCGGCCATCGAGTTGACGTTGTCGGTGAGGTCCTTCCATACACCCGCCACGCCCTTCACTGACGCCTGGCCACCGAGCTTGCCTTCGGTGCCGACCTCGCGCGCCACGCGCGAGACCTCGCCGGCGAACGCGTTCGACAGATCGCCCTTCGCCACCGCGGTCGTCACCTCGGCGATGTTGCGCACCTGTCCGGTGAGGTTCGCCGCCATCGAGTTGACGTTTTCGGTGAGGTCCTTCCATACGCCCGCCACGCCCGGCACCTGCGCCTGGCCGCCGAGCTTGCCTTCCGAACCCACCTCGCGCGCGACGCGCGAAACCTCGGAGGCGAAGCCGTTGAGCTGCCCGACCATCGTGTTCACCACCGTGCCCAGGCGCAGCGCTTCGCCGCGCAGCGGCCGGCCCTCGGCCTCGAGCACCATGGTCTGCGAGAGGTCGCCCTTCGCCACCGAGCCGATCACGCGCGCCACCTCGTGCACCGGGTACATCACGTCGCCGACCAGCGTGTTGAGGTTGTCGATCACGTCGGCCCAGCCGCCGGTCGCGCCCGACAGCTTCATGCGTTGAGTGAACTGCCCTTCCTTGCCGACCAGCTCCGCGACGCGCGCGATCTCGGCCGCCTTGGCTTCCTCGAGCTCGACGACGTCGTTGAAGGCTTGCGCGATCTCGCCGTCGATGCCGGTGAGATTGAGCGGCATGCGCGCCGAGAAATCGCCGCGCTTGAACTGGCGCAGCGCTTTCAACAGCTCTCCGCGGTCGAGCATCATTTGCAGGCCTGCGTGGATCGATTCCATGGGACTCCCTACAGCTAGTTCGTGGGGCGAGGCGTGTCGCCTAAGTCCGTGATGCTACGGGGCAAAATCGGCAGGGGGTATCGGAGAAGGCACCAACACCCTGTCGTGTTTTGCCCTACAACCAAAAGCCGCAAACAACGGCGCGTCTGTTAGAGCAACCCGCTGCAAACCAGCAGGGGTCTGACCCCAACTAGTCGACGAGGTGATGCGCGATGGCGTAGTGCATGAGCTCCGCGTTCGACTTCATGTTCATCTTGCGGAGGATGCGCGTGCGGTGCGTGCTGACCGTGTTGGGGCTGAGGAAAAGCTCGTCGGCGATCTGCCTCACCGTCTTGCCCGAGGCGATCATCCACATCACCTGGTACTCGCGGTCGGAAAGCGTCTCGTGCAGCGGCTTGCCGCGATTGTCCTCGAGCTCGAGCGCGAGCTTCTCGCCAAGCGTGGGCGTCACGTACCGCCCGCCACCGGCGACTTTGCGAATGGCGCTGACCAGCTCTTCCGGCGCGCTTTCCTTCGTGAGATAGCCCGCGGCGCCGGCCTTCAGCGCGCGCACCGCGTAGCGATCCTCCGGGTACATCGAAAGGATCAGCACCGCGCGGCCCGGATAGCGCTGGCGCAGCTCCTTGATGAGCTCCAGGCCGTTCTTGCCGGGCATGTTGTAGTCGAGCACCGCGACTTCCCATGGCACGCGGCGCGAGAGCTCGACCACTTCCTGGCCGTTGCGCGCTTCGCCGACGACCGTGAGGTCCTGCTCGACCGCGAGCATCTGCCGGAGGCCCTGGCGGACCACCGGGTGATCGTCGGCGATGATGACTTTCACTTCCGTCACGCCCTCTGGCGAACCGGGATGGAGACGGACACGCGGGTGCCATGCCCCGCCGTGCCGGTGATCTTCACTTCGCCGCCGAAGAGCAGCGCGCGCTCATGCATGCCGAGCAGGCCCAGCGATTTCTTGCCGTTGAGATCGCTGTCGGCGATGCCGACGCCGTTGTCGGTCACTTCCAGGCCGACGCGGTCCTCGTTCACCGTCAGCTCCATGTCGACGCGCGTGGCGCGCGAGTGCCGCGCGACGTTGGTCAGGATCTCCTGGAAGATGCGGAACATGGTGGTCGAGACGTCGATGTCGAGCTTCAAGGTCTCGGGCGGCAGCTTGGCGCGGCAGCGGATCCCGGTGCGCTTCTGGAACTCCTTCGCCTGCCAGCCGACCGCGGCGATGAGGCCCATGTCGTCGAGCATCTCGGGCCGCAGGCCGGTCGCGATCTTGCGCACCGTCTGCACCGTGGTGTCGATCAGCTTGCACATCGAGTCGGTCTTCTCGATGAGCGGCTTCTCGCGCAGGCGCTTCGCGAGCCAGGTCACCTCCATCTTGAGGCCGGTCAAAACCTGGCCGAGCTCGTCGTGGATTTCGCGCGCGATATGGGCGCGCTCTTCTTCCCGCACCGAGATCAAGTGCGCCGCCAGCCGGCGTAATTTTTCCTCTGACTCCCGTAGGCGCTCGCTCTTGCGATGCAGCTCTACGAACACCGCCACCTTCGATTTCAAAATCTCCGGCACCACCGGCTTCTGCAGGTAGTCGACCGCGCCGACCTCGTAGCCGCGGAACATCGAGCTCATCTCGTCGGCCGCGGCGGTGAGGAAGATGACCGGCGTGAGGCGCGAGCGCTCGCGGCTGCGGATCAGGCGCGCGGTCTCGAAGCCGTCGATCCCCGGCATGCGCACGTCGAGCAGGATCACCGCGAAGTCGTTCTTCAGCGCGAGGCGCAGCGCCTCTTAGCCCGACTGCGCGATCATCAGGTTCTGCCCGAGCGTCGAGAGCAGCTCCTGCAGCGCGAACAGGCTCTTCGGCTCGTCGTCGACCAGCAGGATCTTCGCCTGCGGGGCGCTGTCGACCGTGGGTTCGGGCGAAAGGCCCTCAGGCACCGCGGCGCTGCGCGCGGCGGTGGCGACTTCTGACATGTTCACCCGACCAGCTGGTGGCGGACTGCGTAATGAACCAGTGCGGCGTTGCTGGCGAGGCCGAGCTTGCGCAGGATCCTTGTGCGGTAGGTGCTCACGGTGCTGGGCGAGAGGCCCATCTCGCGCGCGATCTCGCTGATCTGCTTGCCCGTGGCGAGCAGCCACATCACGCGGTACTCGCGATCGGACAGCTTCTCGTGCAGCTGCTTTTGCGGATCGCTCGAGCATTCCGATGCCAGTATTTCCGCCAGCGAGGCAGAAACATATTTGCCGCCGTTGGCGACCTTGCGTACCGCGGTGGTCAGCTCCTGCGGCGCGCTGTCCTTGGTGATGTACCCGGCACCGCCGGCGCGCAGGACCCGCGAGCCGTGCACGTCTTCCGAGTGCATGCTGAGGATCAGCACCGGCTTGCCGGGAAATTCTTTCTTGATGTCGCCGAGCAGATCGAGGCCGCTGCGCCCGGGCATGGAGAAATCGAAGATCGCCATGTCCCATTCCACCTTGCGCGCCAGCTCGAGCGCCTCGTCACCATTGGTTGCTTCACCGACCACGGTGGCCGCTGGATCGGACGCCAGCATCTGCTTCAGCCCGTGACGTACGATCGGGTGATCGTCGGCTATGAGAATTCGCATTTCATCCCTCTTTTAGCTGTCGTGTTCCCTGTGGGCGAAAAGTATAGGCACGACAGTGACACTTGGCCATCATATTTTCCCTTTTTTCTTCAA
>VBCP01000122.1:8408-10960 GCA_005888925.1 Betaproteobacteria bacterium
CGGCGGCCTTCGGCGCCGAGCCGCGGGCGATCGCCACCTTCGAATCCATCGGCGTCTACTGGACCCCGCCCGCCGATCCGGGTGCCGGCGGCTGCCCGATCCAGTTCAGGAAGTCGGGCGAGTCCGCGTGGCGCGAAGGGCTGCCGCTCTGGTTCGATGCGCGCAATGCCGAATGCCGCGGCAGCCTGGTGCAGCTCGAGCCCGGGACGAAATACGAAATCCAGTTGGGCGGTGCACGCTTTAGCGCGAGTACCTGGAGCGAGCGCTTTCCCATCGCTCGCACAGTCAAGGTCGCGGGCGGCAGCGCGCTGAAGATCACGGAAGGCGGCACCGCATCCGGCTATGTGCTCTACGCCGGAGATGGCGCGACCCTCGACGGTGGAGACAAGGAGCAGTACAACGTCACCATCGCCGCGCCTTACGTTATCGTGCGCGGCTTGACGCTCAAAGACGCGAAGCAGGACGCGGTCCGGCTCCTGCCCGGCGCGCACGATGTGGTGATCGAGGACAACGACATCAGCGGCTGGGGGCGCTTTCGCTATACCAACAGCAAGGGCTGGCAGATTGGCATGGACATGGACGCCGGAGTGCGCGCCGTGTGCTCGAGCTCCTGGCGGATGGAACGGACCATTGTCCAGCGCAACCGCATCCATCATCCGCGCTACGGCACCAACAGCTGGTCGTTGGGCCATCCCGCGGGGCCGCAGGCGATCACGTACAGGCACTGCGGCGGCAACCATGTGATCCGCTACAACGAGATCTACAGCGAGGACGGGCACTACTGCCGACACCGACATCTACGGCAACCGTATCTCGCACGCGTGGGACGACGCGATCGAAGCCGAAGGCGGCAATCGCAACGTGCGCATCTGGGGCAACTATCTCGACCTCACCGCCACCGGCGTGGCGAGCACCGTCACCCACTTTGGACCGCTCTACGTTTTCCGCAACGACTACCACCGCAGCCGCAAGCTCTCCGAGCGCGCGCCGGATGCGGACGACCGCGGGCCCTTCGCGAAGGCGGGTGCGACGCGCGAATGGGGCGGCGGGCGCCGCTATTTCTTCCACAACACGCTGCTCCAGCCCGGGAACTCGCAGGGCGCGGGCAACGGCATCTCGGGAAACAGCGGCCAGCCGCTCACCAACACCGTCTCGCGCAACAACCTCTGGCAAGTTTGGAAATCGCATTGGGAATCGATCAACGAGGCCGGCGGCTCGGGCAACGACTTCGATTACGACCTCTACAACGGCAAGCTGAACGCATATCGCGCCGCGGAGAAGCACGGCATCGAGGGCACGCCGAGCTATCAAAGCGGGTTCCAGCTCGCGCCGCGCAGCCTTGGAATCGACAAGGGAGCACGGCTACCAAATTTCAACGACGGCTACGTCGGCGCCGCGCCCGACATCGGCGCGCAAGAAACCGGCGCGCCCACTATGCAGTTCGGTCTCAAGGCTGGTGAAAGTCGGGATGCGGCGACATTAAGAACGGCGACGAAACAGTGACTTGAGCGTTTGGTACGACATGCCGTCGTCGTTTCACCACATATTCGTAGTGCCCACAACGACAAGCGACTAATAAGCACTTGATCTAGCGTCACTTCTCCCGCTGGCACGCGCCGTGCTTTTGTCCCTGCCGGAACTACATCCGCGGCAGGAAACGAGTGCCGCACGCAGCAAGCTTAACGCTGCGTTTCTTTTCGCGAAAGAAGAGGGGAGACGTATTTGAAATTCCGCAAATCACAGATTGCTCTGGCCGCGCTCGCTGCATGCGGCGCACTGCCGCTTGCGGCTCAGGCGGCGCCTTCCATCTCCTGGGCCGCGCCCGCCAACGGCGCCGTGCTCAGCGGCCGCGTCAGCGACACCGCGTGCGCGGTCAACGCCAGCGCGGACACCACGCGCGTCACCTTCTGGGCGACGAACTGGCAGATCAACAACGATTACGGCGCGCCCTTCAACTGCGACCTGCCGACCACGCAGCTGCGCGATGGCGCGTACACGCTGCGGGCCGTCGCCTATGACGCGAGCGGCGCCTCGACCGAATCTGCGATCAACATCACGATCAACAACAGCGGCACGGCAACCATCACGCCGACGCCGACGGTTACACCCACGCCGACTGTTACCCCGACGCCGACCGTCACGCCGACTCCGGCGCCGCTGAGCGGCGCGCTCGACGTGTGGTTCAAGTCGCCGGCCGCGGGCGCCACGATTTCCGGCACGCGCGCCGGCACGAACTGCTATGTGAACGCCTCGGGCAGCGTGAGCCGCGTCCAGTTCTTCATGGACAACACCGCGCTCAACACCGACAGCACGGCTTCCGATGGCCTGCAGTGCGCGCTCGACACGACCCAGTTCGCGAACGGCTCGCACCAGCTCAAGGCCGTCGCGTATGACGTCTCCGGTGCCTCGCGCACCGACGTCGTCGCGGTCAATGTGCAGAACACGACCGTGACACCGACGCCGACCGTTACACCGACGCCGACCGTCACGCCGACTCCGACCGTCACGCCGACGCCAACGCCGACCACGACCGCAACGCCGACCCCGGCGCC
>VBCP01000123.1:0-5107 GCA_005888925.1 Betaproteobacteria bacterium
CGGCGGCGATCCTCAATCAGTCGATCGAGGTGATCGCCACCAACCTGCGCCAGGGCAAGATCGACGGCGCGGTGCTGTGGGAGCCCTCGGTCTCGCGCATCGGCGATATCGTCGGCGAAGGCTCGGGCCGGATCGTCGCCACGGGACATACCTTCGGCATCTGGGACGCCGGCGCGATCGCGATGCGCGAGGACTTCATGAAAGCCCGGCCCGACATCGTCGAAGCCTGGCTCAAGACCGAGCTCGAGGCGCAGCGCTACGTCATCGATCCGCAGAACTGGACCAAGGTCGCCGAGTTCGTGAAGAGCCAGACCGCCGGCATCACCGTGCCGATGGCGTGGTTCTCGATCTACGCGATCCGCGCGTGCAAATGCTGCTGGCGGAAACCTATGTCTACCTGCACCAGGCCAAGGTGATCGATGTCGACAAGCCGGCGCCCGGCGCGCTCGACGATTCGGTGGCGCGCAAAGTCGCCCAGGCAGCTAAGGCACCGCTGCCGCTGGGCATCATCAAGGCGCAGGATGTATCCCGGATGCCGAAATAGCCCCCGAAGTACATCCAAATTACCCAGAGGAGGGAATCATGAACAGAAGGCACTTCACACTAGCGGCGCTCGCGTTGTTCAGCACAGCGGTCTTTGCTGCGGATATCGACTACGGCAAGCCGGGCGGGCCGGTGAAGCTGGTGGTGGGCTACCAGCCCTATTACACGCAGTCCTGGTCCGGCGTGGTGATGCGCGGCAAGAAGTTCTACGAGAAGTACCTGCCGAAGGGCTCGGACGTCGAGTTCCAGATCGGCCTGCAGGGCGCGATCATCGTCAACAACATGCTCGCCGGGAAGCAGAACATCGGCTACATGGGCGACATGCCGTCGATCGTCTCGACCACCAAGACCGAGGTGGCCGACGTGCGCCTGGTGGCGAACCTCGGCCTTGCCTACGACCAGTGCAACGCGTTCCTCGTGCGCAACGACGCGCCGCAGTTCAAGAGCGACCAGGAAGCGATCCGCTGGCTCGCCGGCAAGACCGTCGCGGTGCCCAAGGGAAGCTGCACCGACCGCTTCGCGCAGGCGACCTTCAAGCGCTTCAAGATCGAGCCGAAGGAATACCTGAACCAGAACATCGAGGTGATCACGTCGAACTTCCGTGCCGGCAAGCTGGATGCGGCCGTCATGTGGCAGCCGACGACCTCGCGCCTGGTCGACGAAGGGCTCGCGAGGCTGGTCGCCACCGGCAAGAGCGTGCAGGAGAACGACGGCGGCTTCCTCGCGATGCGCGCGGACCTCATCAAGCAGCGCCCCGACGTGGTCAAGGCCTGGCTGGAGGCCGAGCTCGACGCGCAGCTCTTCATCGCCGATCCGAAGAACGCCGCCGAGGTGATCAAGATGGCGAAGGACCAGACCACCGGCTTCTCGGAGAAGGTGCTGTGGAACTCGCTCTACGGGCGCTATCCCGACGCGGCCGGCGGCGGCGAGATGCGCAATACCATGCACTACACCTTCACGCCCGAGGCGCGCGAGCTCATCAACCGGGCCGCGGCGTTCCTCTTCTCGATCAAGAGCATCAGCACCGAGAAGGTGCGGCCCGAGGCGATCGAGTCGAAGTGGACCGAGGACATCCTCAAGGAGCGCGGCCTCAAGGCGCCGATTGCTGTCGTGAAGGCGCTGCCGGCCCGTGCTGCGCGAGACGACTCCCTTCGGCGAGGCTGCCGAGGCACTGCTCGCGCGCATCGCGGCGATCGCGCAGCCGGCCCGCTATGCCGCAGGCAGCCGCATCTACAGCCCGGACGATCCGGCCGAGGACCTCTTCGTCGTCGTATCGGGACGCGTCGAGCATGTGATGAGTCCCGAGCTCCGCGCGCGCGAAGCGCTGAAGCGCGTGGCCCGCGGCGGAGTATTCGGCTGGACGGGCCTGCTGCTCGGCCAGAACCGGCGGCTCGCGACGGTGAGCGCCACCGAGCCGACCGACGTGCTGCGCATCAATACCGAGGCGCTGCTCGGACTGCTCGCCTCCGAGCCGCTCGAAGGCGGCCGGGTGCTGGAGCGCTTCACCAGCATGATCCAGCGCGAGTTCACCGTGCCCGCGCTGCTGGCGAAAGTGCGGCGCGTATCGGGGCCGCTCACCGAGGAGATGTCGAGCCTCAGCTTGACGATGTACCGCCTGTCGCTGTGGCTGCGAAGCCCGCGTCCCTACCTCATGGTGATCGGCTTCGCGCTGTTTCTAGGCTTCTGGTATCTCGCCGTCGAGGTGTGGAAGCTGCCGCGCTTTCGCGAGATGCCGGGCCTCACCTCGGTGGTGAAGGAGTGGTTCTCGCCTTCGCCGACCTACGGCCTGTCGATCTACACGGCGGAGTACTACCAGCACATCCTCGTGTCGATCTGGCGCGTGACGAAGGCGTTTTGCCTGGCGACCGTGCTCGGCGTGAGCTTCGGCCTGCTGCTCGGCTGGTCGCGCAGCTTCAAGGAGTACGTGTTTCCGCTGTTCGAGATGCTGCGCCCGATCCCGATCCTCGCCTGGGTACCGCTCGCCATCGTGATGTTCATCGCCACCGAATCGGCGGTGGTCTACCTCGCGTTCCTCGCCTCGTTCTTCGCCACCGCGCTCAACACCATGCTCGGCGTGCAGTCGATCGACGAGTCGTATCTCCGCGCCGCGACCTGCCTCGGCGCGAACCGCCGGCAGGTGTTCCGCCACGTCATCATCCCCGGCGCGCTGCCGTTCATCTTCACCGGCCTGCAGATCTCGGTGGGCGTGTCGTGGTTCTCGCTGGTCGCCGCCGAGATGGTCTCCGGCCAGTACGGCCTCGGCTACGTCATCAACACCTCGTACATGATGGTGCGCTACCCGACGATCATCATCGGCATGGCGACGCTCGGCATCGTCGGCTACATCACCAGCGCCCTGGTGCGCATCGCCGGCGACTACCTGATGGAGTGGCGCGTCCGGGAGCTCGCGCTGGCGGATCGATGAGCCGGGGTCACATCGTCATCGAGGACGTGGTCAAGGTCTACGACCCCGAAGGGGCCGCGGTGATGGCGGTCGACCACTGCTCGCTCGAGATCGAGCCCGGCGAGATCTGCATGATCGTCGGCCCCTCGGGCTGCGGCAAGACGACGCTGCTCAACGCCATCGCCGGCTTCCACGACATCACCTCGGGCCGCATCGTGATGGACGGCGAGGTGCTGTGCTCCACCGCGAGTCCTCAAGCGACCTCCGGCCCGGACCGCATCGTGGTGTTCCAGAACGGCGCGCTCTTCCCGTGGAAGTCGAACCTCGAGAACGTGATCTTCGGCCCGGTGATGCAGGGCAAGCTCGCGCGCCGGGCGGCGCTCGACAAGGGCCGCGCGATGATGGCCGACGCCGGGCTTTCGGGCGTCGAGCACAACTATCCCGGCGAGGTGTCCTCGGGCATGCGCCGGCGCGTCGAGATCGTGCGCGCGCTGATGAATGACCCGAAGGCGCTGCTCGAGATCTACTACAAGAACAAGGTGACCATCTTCTTCATCACCCACGACCTCGAGGAAGCGATCTTCCTCGGCCACCGCGTCGCCATCATGACCACGCGGCCGTGCAAGCCGAAGAAAGTGCTCGACGTCGACATCCCGCACCCGCGCGACTACGGCGTGCTCACCTCCAAGCGCTTCCGCGAGCTGATCGAGGAGACCAACGACGCGGTGCACGAAGAAGCGCTCAAGGCCTTCCAGGCCGGCGAGAAGGAAGGATGACAAAACTCCTGTTCCAGCGGGCGTTCTGGCGCGGGGCGCTCTCGGTCGCGATCTTCCTCGTGCTGTGGGAAATCGGCGCGCGCTCGAAAGTCTGGATGGCGCCCGAGTATTTCGCACCGTTCAAGGATTTGCTCGGCGCCATGGGTTTCAAAAAGGATTACCTGCCCTGGGTCGGCGCGGTACCCGCGCCCTCGGCGGTGCTCAAGTCCTGGATCGCGGTGCTCGGCATGCACGGCTACTGGCAGAGCTGGTACATGAGCTTCTTCCGCGTCATGGGCGGGTTCTTCGCCGCGATGCTGATCGGCATTCCCTTCGGCCTCGCGCTCGCGGTGAGCCGCGTCGCGCACGGCGTCGGCTTCCCGGTGTTCGAGGTGCTGCGGCCGATCCCGCCGCTCGCCTGGGTGCCCGCCTCGATCATCTTCTGGCCGACGCAGGAGCTCGCGATCACCTTCATCACCTTCCTCGGCGCCTTCTACACGATAGTGATCAACGTGGGCGCCGCCGATCACGTTGATCACGATGGTGAAGAACGCGCCGAGAAAGGTCACGAACGCGATCGACAGCTCCTGGGTCGGCCAGAAGATGATGGAGGCCGGCACCGGCGGCGGCCTGGGCTTCTTCATCTGGAACTCCTACGTCGGCGGGTCGTATGAGCAGATCGTCGTCGGCATGATCTCGATCGGCATCGCCGGCTTCATCTCGAGCGAGCTCCTGCGCTGGGGCGGCCGCTATGCCACGCCGTGGCTGAGGGTGCGATGAGCGCGCTCGCGCCGGTGCGCCCGAAGATCGTCCCCGGCGAGCTCGCGGTCGAGGGCGTGAGCAAGTCGTATGGCGCACTCCATTTCCGCAAGGACGTGGTGCAGAACTGCTCGTTCACCATCGAGCGCGCGAAGCTCACCGTGATGGTCGGTCCGTCCGGCTGCGGCAAGAGCACGCTCATCCGCCTGCTCGCCGGCTTCGAGGAGCCGAGCGCGGGCCGCATCCTGCTCGACGGCGCGCCGGTCAGCGGCCCGAGCCGCGATCGCCTCGTGCTCTTCCAGGAGACCGCGCTCTTCCCGTGGATGAGCACCTGGGACAACATCCTCTACGGCCCGCGCGCGCGCGGCGAGCTTACGCGCGAGACGCTGGAATTCGGCGAGTTCCTGCTCGCCAAGGTCGGCCTGCACGACTTCCGCGACAAGTATCCGCTGCAGCTCTCCGGCGGCATGCAGCGGCGCGCCGAGCTCGCGCGCGCCATGATCAACAACCCGAAAGTCATGATCCTCGACGAGCCCTTCCGCGGCCTCGACGCCATGACCAAGGAGCTGATGTGGGAGTACTACTCGCGCCTCTATGAAGAGAACCGGCGCACCAACTTCTTCGTCACCACCGACATCGACGAGGC
>VBCP01000123.1:5142-6544 GCA_005888925.1 Betaproteobacteria bacterium
GCAGTCATCGACGTCGACCTGCCGCGCCCGCGCAAGCTCTCGGATCTCGTCGAGAGCGACCGCGCCAACGACATCAAGAAGCAGGCGCTCTCGATCCTGCACGCCGAGGCGATGCGGTCATTTTCGCGCGGCTCCAAGGCCGCCGCCGATTTCGTCGAGGCCTACCTCAAGCGCGCCAGCCGCGCTTGATGAGCCTTCTTCTCACCAAGACCGTAGTCATCGCGCTCGCCATCGTCGGCGCGGCCTTGTCTTCCCTCGCCTCGTTCCTCCAGACCCGCGGCCGCATCGGTGAGAAGACCGCCCGCGCCCTGAATTACGCCGGCTACGGCTTCATGGCCGTCAGCATGGTGCTCTTCGCCCTCGCCGGCCTTTGGCGTTAAGACCTATTTTTCGGTTCAAGCGGAATGTCGGCTTTCGACCCAAGCGGACATCGCGGTTGCGGCGTTACGGGAAAAGCTTCGCACACTGCGACGGATCGCGCAGGGTGACGAAGTAGTTGTGCCGCACCTGCCGGCTGCCGTCGGCCCCGTACTTGGCGAAGGCTGTCTGCCCGCAAGGATGCTGGCCCCACATCATGCCGGTGCCGAACCAGCGGTCCGGAGCCTCCGCATGCGCCGAGGCCGCGGCCATGGCGAGCAGCGCCGCTGCAGTGAATAGCTTTGTCATGACTGAGCTCCTTTCCCCTAGATATCAGCAGCTATCGTGCCCGATGCCGCCTGTACGCGATGCGGTCGTTCTCGCGCGGCTCGAGCGAACGATGAACGCTCGCTCGAACATGGCGTCTCCGCTTAGAAGCGGCCGTTATCGATATCCTGCGGATACAGCCAGTGCGGCACCCAGGTCGGTGTGCCACCCGCGCCCGCCGCGGCGTACGGCGGGGTGTCTTACGTGGCGCAGCCGGACAGTGCCGACGCCCCAAGACAAACTACAACGATGATCGTTTTCACGCGAAAGTCCTTTCCGCGCGCAGCAAGCGCGCGCGACGTTCCTGGATAGCTTCGAGCAAGCGATGTGCCACCGGCGAGAGCGGACGTACACCCTGGATGTCCGCTCTGGGTCGCAAGCGGACGTGCGGCGGCTCAGTCCAGGGGCTCGACCTTCACGAGGCGGTGGTCGTGGTTGCTGCCGACCCAGAACGTCACCGGCGTCGTCGAATTGTCGACGAACACGGTGCGCATGTTGGTGTCCGACGGCATCAGGTATTGCACCGCCTGGCCGGTCTTGGGATCGAGCCGCACGACTCGATCGGTATGCATCGTCGATGCCCAGATTTCGCCGTTCTTGTCGAAATTCGCCCGGTACGGATACGTGCGGGCGGGCAGATCGTATTCGGTGAACTTCTCCGCCCTGGTGTCGAACACCGCGACCTTGTTGCCGCGATATTCCGTCACCGTGATGCGGT
>VBCP01000579.1 GCA_005888925.1 Betaproteobacteria bacterium
CCATCGAGGTGGCGAAGCAGATCGCGCCGGCGGAGATCAGGGCGGGCTGCAAGCCCGGGATCAGCACATCGATCACCACCCGCCAAGGGGAGGCGCCGAGCGAGCGCGCGGCTTCCTCCAGCTTGGGATCCAGTTTCTCGGCGGCGGCCATGACCGTCAGGATCACGCGCGGGATGGAGAAGTAGAGGTAGCCGAGAAAGAGCCCGGCCATCGAATAGGCGAACACCAGGTTCTCGCCGGTTAGCCATTGCGCGACCTGGCCGATGAGTCCCTGCCGGCCCGCGAGCAAGATGACCATGAAGCCCACCACCACGCCGGGAAAGGCGAGCGGGAAGGTGAGCATCGCGGTGAGAAAGGTGCGGCCCGGAAAACGGTTGCGCGAGAGGAACAGGCCGGCGATGCCCGAGATCACGAGCGTGGCTACGGTGACTGCACCGGAGAGCACCAGCGTCGAGACGAGGCTGCGGAAATACCGCGGATGCGTCAGCACCGCCGCATAAGTGGCGATGCCATCAGGCCCGCTCGCCCCGACGACGGTGAGCCGTGCGATCGGCAGCAGCCAGAACGCGGCAAAGACCGCGGCCGCGGGCGCGAGCAGCCAGTAGTGCTTCAACCTCTACTGCACTTCTTTGAGGTAGCGCTCCGTGAAGGCCTTCTGCGCTTCGGCCATCTTGCTGTAGTCGACGGGCTTGGCGCGCGCGTACTCCGAGGCGGGAAGGAATTTCGACTGCGCTTCCTTCGACATCGCCTTCTCGCGCACCGGGCGCAGGTAGGCGTTCGCCCAGATCGCCTGGCCTTCGTCCGACATCAGGTGATCGAGCACTTTCTTGGCGTTTTCCGGATTCGGGCCCTTGGCCACCAGGCCCATCACGTAGGGCACGATAACCGTGCCTTCGGCGGGAATGACGAACGCGATGTTGGCCTTGTCCTTGTACTTGCCGCGATAGGCGTTGAAGTCGTAATCGAACAGGATCGGGATCTCGCCCGAGAGCACGCGCGCGTAGGAAGTTTGCTTGGGCACGATCGGCTGGTTCTTCTGCAGCTCGGCGAAATACTTGATGGCACGGTCGAAGTTCGTGAGGTCGCCGCCCATCGCCTGGTTCACCGCGACCGCGCCGACATAGCCGACGAAGGCGCTGGCCGGATCGAGGTAACCAACCAGCCCACGGTATTGAGGATTGAGCAGATCCTTCCAGCCCTTCGGCACCGGCTTGCCCTTGAGCGCGTCGACATTGACCATCAGCCCGAGCGTGCCCGAGTGAATCGTGAACCACGCGCCCTCGGCATCCTTCAGGCCGGCGGGGATATCGTTCCAGTGCGCCGGCTTGTAATTCGCGACCACGCCTTCCTTCTTCGCCTGGATGCCGAAGGTCACGCCGAGGTAGGTGACGTCGGCGACCGGGCTCGCTTTCTCCGCCACGAGCTGCGCCAGCGCCTGGCCGGAATTCTTGTTGTCCGGCGGCACGGTGATGCCGGTCTTCGCTTTGATGGACTTGAGCTGGCTCGCCCAGTCGGCCCACTCGGGCGGGCAGTTGTAGCAGATCGCGGTCTGCGCGACCGCGGCATTGGCGACGACGAGCGCGGCCGCAGTCATACCTGCGTGGTGTCTCCTCCCTGACACCGGAGTTTAATCTACCGAAATTAATTCGGGGCCAGAGTCGTAATCATTCTCGGCTCGAAGACCGCGGCTTGGCCTGTTCGAGCAGCGCGTTGGAAAATAATTACGACCCTGACCCCGAATTCAGTCGCTCATGACGTTCGGGAAGGCCATGCCGAAGGTGAGGATGCAGATCGCGAGCTTGAGGATGAAAAGCACCTTCTGCTTGGGCTTCATCTGCTTGTACGGGGTGCCTTCGGGTTTGCGGTTCGGGTCTTCCATGGGGTCTCCTGTGCGTCCACTGTAGGCCTCGCAAGGCAGAGATGACCTGCATGGAACTTGCTTCAAGCTGTCGCAGGAGGCTCTATGTACCGTGCTATTGCAGCGTGTTTGCTTCTCTCCGGGTGTGCGGCCATGTCCGAGAGCGAATGCCGCACCGGCGACTGGTATGCGCTCGGCGAGCGCGACGCGCTGTCCGGCAGCCGGCCGCAGCTCGAGCGCTACGCCGATCAGTGCGGTCGCTACCAGCTGCGGCCGTCCGAGCAGGACTACCTGGCCGGCTGGGCGATCGGCTACTCGGAATGGAACAACCGGGTTTCCCGCAGCCGCATGTAGTCAGTTGAACTGCGGCGTGCGGTTGAGGTAGTGCTTGCGCATCTCGGGGCGGAAGCGCTCCATCATCTCGCGGTTCAGCTCGAGCGGCGGCTTCGCGTCCGCCGGCAGGAAAGAGAAATACGGCGTGTCGCGCGTGTCCTCGCGAAACTGCTCCTTCGCTTTCGCGACGAGCGCGGGTGAGGTGAGGAGGTCGAGCAGGCTCGCCGCGAGCACCTTCGCGCCCGCGACCTCGCCCTTGTGCGCGATGCTGCTCGTCGGCGTGACCGCCGCCTGCCAGTTGTGGTAATTCACCCCCGGCACGCTCGCCGGGAAATTCAGGTTGCCGGTCGGCAGGTTCCAGGTGACGTCGCCGCTGTCGTTCGACGCGAATGCCTGGGGACGCGCGCCGAATTTCACCGGCGACGCATTGAGGCCGACGGCCTTCAGGCCGAGCGCGCTCTGGAAGTCCTTCGCGAACTTCTCCTCCTCCGCGCTCCACTTGGGATTGCCGACGAGGTCGATGTTCTTCTGGATCGCCTCGGCGAGGACGCGGTTGCCGAGCTGCGGCCAGGCGGAGGCCACCACCTCCATCTCCATGGTGGTGCCGGTCATCAGCGCGGCGCCGCGCGCGATGTCCACCAGCTTGTCGAAGTTCTCCTTCGCCCAGGGCGCGTTCGCGTCGCGCACGAACCACCAGATCTGGCCGAGGTCGGGAATGATATTGGGCTGGATGCCGCCGATCGTGATCGTGCGGTGCGCGCGCTGGCTCGGCCGCAGGTGCTCGCGCAGCTTGTCGAAGCCCATGTCCATCAGCTCGACCGCATCGACCGCGTCGCGGCCTTCCCACGGATTGACCGCGCCGTGCGCCGTCTTGCCGTGGAAGGTGAACTTGGCGCTGATCGCGGCGTAGTTCTGCAGCCCGTGGCCGGTGCTGAAGTTGTCGCCGATGTGGATGATCAGCGCCGCATCGGCGTCCTTGAACAATCCCGCGCGCACCAGAAACGGCCGGCTCACGAGCTGCTCCTCGGCCGGGCCGAAGGAGATCGCCACGGTGCCGGGCAGCTTGTAGAGTTCCATCACCCGCTTCACCGCGTACGCGGCAGCGACCGCCACCGCGCCGTGCGTGTTGTGGCCTTCCATGTGCCCGGGCGCGCCCTTGACCAGCGGCTTCCTCTCGATGCTGCCGGGCGTCTGCGAGCCTTCGGGCAGCGCGTCGATCTCGGTGACGATGACGATCAGCGGCTTGCCGCTGCCCCACTGTGCCCACAGATGAGTCGGAAAACCCGCGCCGCCCATCTCGACCTTGAAGCCGACGGCCTCGAGCGTCTCCTGCAGGAACTTGGTGCTCTCGAGCTCCTGCATGCCGAGCTCGGCGTGGTAATAGAGCACGTCGCCGACCGTCGCGATCTGGTCGGCGTTGCGCTCGATGATGTCGAAGGCGATCTGCTTGCGCTCGTCGACTTGCGCCTCGCTGACAATCGAGCAGAGCAGACCGAGCGCCGCAAGCCCGGCGGAAAGAATGCGGTTCATGGTCTTCCTCCCGTTCATTCGAAAAGGCCGTTGCCGAATTTACAGGGCGAGCGCCTGCGAGTCTGTTGAATACAGCCGCAGGCGAGCGCCACACCCCGCGGTGCTCGAGTTTGCGGCAGCCGAACCTGGCCGCTACAAGTCGCGGACGCCCGGCGTCTGCTCCGGGAAGCGCGGGATGAAGCCGTCGCGGTTCGGCATGCGCACCTTGGGCAGCGTCTGCGCGTTCATCACGTCTTTCTCGCCGATCAGCTTGTTCTGCGCGAGGATGTAGGCGGTGAGCGCGTAGACCTCGTCGTCGGTGAGCGAGCGCGGCTGCTGCCAGGGCATCGAGCGGCGGATGAAGTCGAAGATCGTCGTCGAGTAGGGCCAGAAGTTGGCGATCGTCTTGGTCGCGTCGATGCTCTTGATCGGCGGCGCGCCGACGAGCGCTGCGTTCGTGCCCCCCTTGGCGCCCTCGCCGTGGCAGTGCATGCACTTCTGCGCGTAGATCGCCGCGCCCTGCGCTGAGGTGCCGCCGCCTTTCGGCAGTCCCGTGCCGTCGGGCAGGATGTGGATGTCCCACGCCGCGAGATCGCCGTGCGTGACGGGCGTGCCGAGGTTGGGACCCGCCGCCAGGGCGGGGCCGGCGATCAACATCAGCAGGACGCTACGCGTAAACATGGCGGACTCCTCCCGTTGCATCGACGCTCCAGCTGGTGATGCCGTTGTAGTGCTGGCTCGGAAACACGGTCACCGGCGGCACGCGCGAAGCCTGGCCGCGCACCGCGATGATTTCGGCGCGCGTCGGCTGCACGTTGCCCTGATCGTCCCGGGCGCGGCTCTGCAGCACTGCCGGGCCGCCATTCCACTGCCACGGGATGCGAAAGCGCGTGAACGACTTGCTCATCACCGGCTCCTGCAGCGCCGCCTGCGCCCAGGTCTGCCCGCCGTCGGCGGAGACCATCACATTCGCGATGCGACCGTTGCCGGAGTAGGCGATGCCGGAGATCTCGTAGAAGCCCGGGCCTTTCATCTCCATCCCGACCGAAGGCCGCGTGATGAACGACTTCACTTCCTGGATGAAGTAGAAGCGATAGGCCTTGCCGCTCGGCAGGATCGGCGCGTAGGTGCGCGCCTCGTAGTAGGTCATCGCCGGCGATTCGGTGAGCTGCAGGCGCCGCAGCCACTTCACGTTCATGTTGCCTTCCCAGCCGGGCAGGAGAAGCCGCATCGGGTAGCCCTGGCCGGGCATCACGCGCTCGCCGTTCTGGTAGAGCGCGACCATCGCATCGTCGAGGATCTTCGTGAGCGGCACGCTGCGGCTGAGGTGCGGCGAGTCGGCGCCTTCGGCGATCACCCATTTCGCCTTCGGATCGACGCCGCTTTCCTCGAGCAGCGTCGAGAGCGGCACGCCGGTCCATTCCGCGCAGGAGGCGAGTCCGTGCAGCGCCTGCACGTTCGCCTGGATCGGCTCGGGCGAGAACATCGGCGCGCTGTTGCCACCGCACTCGACGAAGGTGAAGCGCGACACCATGGGATAGCGCGCGAGCGCGTCGGCTGTGAAGACCAGCGGCCGCTTCACCAGCCCGTGGATCGCCAGCCGATGCTGCGCGGGATCGATCTCGGCGTTTCCGCCGTGCGAGATAGTGAAGTGCAGGCCGTTCGGCGTCGCCGTGCCCCGCAGCAGGTGATGCGGCGTGCGTGCGTGCTGCGTGCGCGGCTCGCCCTTCGGATTGCTGAGTGTGCGCACAACGGCCTTCTCGTATGCGGAGGGCCCGCCGTAGGGCGGCACCAGCGACCCGGGCTCCTTGCCCCAGGGCTGCTCGACGAGCGTCTCCGCTTTCGCCGAATACCCCGTCATCGCGGCTGCCAGCGCCGCACCGCCGCGCAGGAACGCGCGGCGATCGAGAAGACCGTTACCTGCGACCGGAATGAACTTTTCCATGCTGCCTCCCCCCAGAAGGTGCAGGGAAAACTATACGCCGGGAAATCGGTGCCTGACCCCGATTTCTATTCGACGGCGATTTCCTTGACCACCTCGCCGACGCGCAGGCCCCTGGCGCGCACGCGCACGCGGCCCGTGCCACGGACAGGAACGGAGACGGTGCGGCGCGAGACGCTGCCGCGGCTCCTCTGGTAGAAGAGGTACTCGTTGTAGAGGCCGCGCCCCCAGCCCTCGAGGTGGCCGACCTCGGTGCGCGCATCGCGCGGGTCGATGGTGCAGCCGCCGAGCGCCTCCACCTCGACGAAGACGCCGGGATCCGGGGTGAGCTTCTTTGCCGAATCGAGCACGTAGCTCGGCAGGTAGCCGGAGTTCGCGACCTCGATCTCGACACGGCCCTGCGCGACGCGCACCTCCATCTCGAGCGATGGCGCCATCGCTGCGACCCGCAGGTACACGGCCGACTGGCGCTCGCAGACTTCGGGCAAGAGCTCGTAAGGCGGATTGTTCAGGCCCACGACCTGGGCGATGCCGCCAATCTCGATCTCGCCGAGCTGCGGGTGCTTGAAGCGCTTCCACGGACGGAACATCCGGCTCTTGTTACTCTCGCGGTCGAGCTTGGCAAGCTTGAGCAGATCGTCGCGCGTGAGGTGGCTGTAGTAGTCGACGAACTTCTTCTTGCGCTCGATGCCCAGGCGCGCGAAAAGGTCCCACAGCTCGCACGCGTAGGCAATCGCGCCGCGCGTGTGATAGATGAAGTCGGTGATGTCACCGTAGATCGGCTTCTCCGGCTCGTAGATGAACTCCTCGAAGCCGCTCACCATCGGGTAGCCGCCGATTTTCTCGCCCCATTCGCCGATCTGGCGGTAGATGGCAAGATCTTCCTGGTTCATCTTGCTGTCGGGCGCGTTGCCGAGCGGCCGGATGTAGCAGCCGCCGAAGGTGTGCAGGTTGAGCCACGAGAAGATGTTCGGATGCGTCGCCGCCCACTCGATCACCGCGCGCGACTCGGGCTCGCTCGAGCCGAACGGGCCGGCGCCGATCTGCTCGTGGTCGGGCTTCCAGCCGTAGGGAAAGTTGCGGTTGAGGTCGATGTCGTTGTCGGAGAGATAGACCGGGTCGGGCACGTGCGTGCCGTCGAAGTTCTCGATCGTGCCCTCGGGCCAGAGCTTGTAATACGGACCCGGATCCTCCAGGCGGCGCGGCAGCATCACGCCCGGCAGCTCAGCATCCGCGACGAATTCACCCGCCGGATCGGGCTTGCGCATGTGGAGCACCGCGCCGTCGCCGTCGACATCGCCCGTGACCCAACGCGGCGCCGGCGGATGCGGCCGCCGGTCGCGCGGATTTGAGCGCACCACGCGGCCGCTCGTCAGCACGGCTTCCGCGCCGTCGGGCGACATGCGCGGCAGCACGTAGACCAGGATGCTCTTGAGCCGCTCCGCCACGTGCGCGGGAAGATCACGCGGGTTCTCGCCGCGATGCAGCGCGATGACGTCTTCGGCAATCGCCAGCGCCACGCTCGAGCCGCAGACTTCGACGGCGTGCATGTTGCCGTCCACCCAGGCGGCGGCGCGCATGCGATCCGGATCGCGCCCGATCTCGAGCAGCCACAGGTCGCGGCCTTCGACGCTCTTGCCGATGCTCGTCACGCGCACGAAGCCGGGATTCGCACGCGCCCAGTCGTGCACGATGCGGGTCAGCTCTTCATAGCGGAGGTAATTGTTGCGAAATGGGCTCATGGCGGCGGAGTCTACCGGCGAGCGGCTTCCTTCGTAAAAGGATAAAGCTTGCCCGTGTCCGCGGTGCGGCGGTTGTCGATCGGCATGAACACCGAACGCTCCAGCCAGAGCGCGAGCTTATGGGCGTCACGCCCGCGGGGCGTGCGCTGATCGTCCATATGACCGCGCACATAGGCGAGGCACGCCTCGTCCGTGAAGAGCCATTCATCTTCGGCAAGGCCCTCCGTTCCGCGCACGAATTGAGCGCCGTAGCGCGCCTCGAGCTTGGCCAGCTCGATCGCGGAAGGCGCTTCGCCCAGGATCGCGAAGATGTCCTGTGCAAAGACGCGCGAGGGCATGTCGCGCTCACCGTCGATCACGCGCACGCGGCGGTCTTCGAAGGCGCGGTAGTTGCCGTGCCAGCCCCGATAGAGGAAGCGCCGCGCCCACTGCGGCGCGTCGTCCATCGCCGCCTTGACCACGTAACGCGCAAACACGTACGCAATGATGGGAACATTGAGCACGCCGATGATCCGCGTGCGGGGATGCGCGATGAGAAAGACCACGAGCACGCAATAGGCGACGAATAGCACGGCGCCCAGCAGGGCACGAGTGCGCGCGGCGCGATCGATCGAGCCTTCTTCCACGCTAGCGCGCGAGCGACAGGAGCCCGATGATGCCGAGGGAAAGGAAGGCGAGCGCTTCGCCGGCGATGAGGCCGCCGCCGACGAGCGACATAGTGTCCATGTCGCGCGGTTGATCCCTATCCTTTCCACGGCCGACGCGATCCGCGGCCCATCCCCACACCGAGGAGAAGACCCCGCCAAGGCCGTACCACAGCGCGGTGGGGAACTCGACGAAGCCGCCGAGGCTGGAAGCGTAGGGGCCCGGCAGGATGATGGTGTCGAGCACGAAGTCGGCGGTCTTGGTCGCGGCGCTGCGGTCCTTCCATGCCTGGTAGGCGGCGCTGTGTCTCATCGCCACGCGCAGGAGCTGGATGACCAACCCGATCGCAATGCCAAGGGCCATGAGCTTGAGCGTGGTGGTCTCGGCGGAGGCGAGTCCTCGCAGCACGCCGGCGAACTTGTAGGTCATGGCGCTCTGCCAGTTGCCGGTCCTCATCTCCGGGTGCAGGAAGATATAGACCTTGAGAACCGGGTACGCAGCGAGGAAGAGCTTGGTGATGACGACGGCGAATACCGCTCCCATGAAGATGCCGATGACCTGGTAGCGGAACTGGATGACGCGGTTCGTGCCCAGGCGCCAGCCGGTGGAGCGGTCCTGCTGCATGTCGGCGCCGACCACCGTACTGATGAGCAGGATCGAGCCGGCGAGGAGCCCCACCACCGGCTCCATGAGCCCGACCAGCGCCATCACCGTTACGCCCACGACGAAAGCGGAGGAGATCGGATTGCTGTCCGAGATGCCGACGCTGATGCCGTTCACCAGCACGAAGACCGAAGCGAGCAGCACGCCCAGCACGGCATAGCCGACCGGCACGCCAAGGCTCGCCGACACCGCCACGACCGCCACCGCCCAGAAGGCGACCCAGAGCACGAGCTTGTGCGTATCAATTCTTTTCCACTCCTCGGTCTGCGCCGCCGGGGCCGCGCCTCCCACAGCACGATGGCGCGCCAGCGCCTCGCGCACGATCAGCGTGATGTCGACGATGGCGGCGCCGAGGATCGTGCCGAGCGAAATCAGGAAGCCGACCTTGCGCCAGGGATCGTTCGGGCCGAGCAGGCCGATCTCGCGCAGCCACGGCGTGAGCGCGAGGCCGGTCAGCCCGACGACGATCGCCGGCACGCCGATGCGCGCGCCGACGATCATGCCGGCGCCGAAGGTGGAGGCCGAGAAGCTGATCGCGCCCAGGAAGGCGATGCCGGCCTTCTCCGCGGCGAGCGTCAGCCCCGCGCCAAGCCCGAGTCCTGTGCCGAGGCGCGCGATCGAGCGGCGCAGCACGCGCGGGTCCGAGAGCGCGCGCAGGATGTTGGCCACCGCGAGGCCCGAGGGGTACTTGAGTTGCATGCGGTCGACGACCAGCGGCGTGTAGAGCATGCCAAGG
>VBCP01000580.1 GCA_005888925.1 Betaproteobacteria bacterium
TGGCGCGACGACCGGTTCATCTGGGTGGTCATCGATACCGCCGCCGCATTTGCCGTGGTCGCGCTGCTCCATCTCCTGCGCGCGCGTGAGCCCGGGTCGCGCTGGATCCTGGCCGGCGTCGCCCTGTCTCTCGTTGCCGGCGCCGTGCAGGCGAGCGGCTTCGACCTGCAGCGGCATTTCAATCACAACGATCTTTACCACGTGATCCAGATCGCCGCGATGCTCGCTTATTACTGCGGCGTGCGGCGGCTCGCCGATCGGCGATAGGCGGCATCCGTCGCCGCCGGCTGCGTTTCGCGCCGGCCTTTGCGCGGTTCGTCGCGCGGTCCGCGAAAAGGCCCCCGATCCGGCGGATAATCGCGCCCTCAAGATGAGTCGAAGAGCCAAATGGTGGATCGCGGGGGCGGTCCTTGGCCTGACGGCGATCGTCGCGGCCGGCGCGGTCACCGTGCAGCGCCGCAACGCCCAGCAGGAGGCCGAGCGCAAGGGCGCCAAGCCGCCCCTCGAATTCACGCAAGCGGACGTGGTGCGCCTGCAGCGCCGGCGGCTTTCGCTCGAGGCCGAGCTGCCCGGAACGCTGCAGGCGGTTTCGCAAGCCACCGTGCGCGCCAAGGTGGCGGCCGAGGTGAAGCGCGTGCTGGTGCGCGAGGGCGACCGCGTGAATGCCGGCCAGACCGTCGCCGAGTTCGACACCGCGCAGCTGCGCGCCCAGCTCGCAGAGCGCAATGCGGCGATCGCCTCCGCGCAGGCGGAGCTCGGCACCGCCGAGCGCAACCGCAAGGCGAACGAGCAGCTCCTCAAGCAGAACTTCATCTCGCAGAACGCGTACGACACCACCGAGGGCGTCTACCAGACGAAGCTCGCGGCCCTCGAGCTCGCCAGGGCGCAGCTCGAGCAGACGCAGATCGCGCTCACCGACGCGGTGGTGCGCTCGCCGATCTCGGGCCTGGTCTCCAAGCGCTACGTGCAGCCGGGCGAGAAGGTCGGCTTCGACGCCATGCTGCTCGCGATCGTCGATCTGTCGCAGCTCGAGGTGCAGGCGCAGGCGCCGCTCGCCGACATCGCCAAGATCGAGCTCGGCATGCTGGCGAAAGTGGAAGTCGAGGGCCTGCCGGAGCGGAGCTTCACCGGCAAGGTCGAGCGCATCAACCCGAGCGCCGAGCAGGGCACGCGCTCGATCAACGTCTACGTGTCGCTGAAGAACGAGGGCTCGCTCCTCAAGACGGGCATGTTCGCGCGCGTGCGCCTGACGATGGCGGCGGAGCGCGAGACCGCTGCGCTGCCGGTGTCGGCGGTGCGCGGCGAAGGCGCGCAGACCTACGTCTGGCTGATCGCCGGCAGCCGGCTCGAGCGGCGCGCCGTGAGCATCGGCACGCGCGACGACCGCGCCCATCTGGTCGAGATCCTCTCGGGCGTGCAGGCTTCCGAGAACGTGATCGCCACCAAGTTCGACAACCTGCAGCACGGCCTGCCCGCGCGCCTGAAGCGCGACGGCGGGGCACAGACCGTAGAACCGGCGACCACGAGCACGCCAACCCCGGGCTAGCGCCATGTGGATGACGCGGGTCGCGATCAACCATCCCGTGTTCGCCACGATGGTGATGGTCGCGCTCTCGGTGCTCGGCATGTTTTCCTACCAGCGCCTGCGCGTCGAGGCGATGCCCGACATCCGGCCGCCGTTCGTCGCGGTCAAGGTCGACTACCCCGGCGCCTCGCCGGAGCAGTTCGAGAACGACGTGGCGAAGCCGATCGAGAACGCCGTGAACCAGGTGGCGGGCGTGAAGCGGCTGTTGTCGGCTTCCTACGAGGGCTTCGGCTGGACCTGGATCGAGTTCCGCATCAACGTCGACCAGGATCGTGTGCTGCAGGAAGTGCGCGACAAGGTGGCGCAGATCCGCGCCACCTTCCCGCGCGACGTGAAGGATCCGGTGGTGCAGCGCGGCGGCGACGAGAACGACGAGCCGGTGGCGTTCTACGGCCTGGTCGGCGAGGCGCTCTCCGCACGCGATCTCACCACCCTCGCCGAGCAGGTGGTGCAGAAGGGCCTCGAGCGCGTGAACGGCGTCGGCCGCGTCGCGCTCGGCGGCACGGTGACGCGCCAGATCCAGGTGCGGGTCGAGGCCGCGCGGCTCACCGCGCTCGGCCTCACCGTCGACCAGGTGGTGGCGGCGCTGAAGAACGCCAATGTCGCCGTCGCGGTGGGCACGGTGGCGAACAAGAGCGCCGAGGCGATCGTGCGCGTCGACGGCCGCATCAGCTCGCCCAAGGACTTCGGCCGCATCATCGTTGCGCGCAAGAGCGGCGTGCCGATCCTGCTCTCGCAGATCGCCGAGGTGGTCGACGGCGAGCGCGAGCGCGTCTCGCTCGCGCGCATCAACGGCAGCCCCGCGGTCAGCTTCTATGTCTTCAAGGCGCAGGACGCCAACATCGTCGAGGTCGGCGAGAACCTGAAGCGCGCCGCCGAAGGCGTGAGGAAGCAGCTCCCGGCCGGCGCGGAGCTGCGCCTGCTGCGCGCGAGCTCCGACTTCGTGCAGCGCGCGGCCGACAACGTGAAGTACACCATCATCGAGGGCGGCCTGCTCACGGTGCTGATCGTGTTCCTGTTCCTCGGCTCGTGGAGGAGCACGATCATCACCGGGCTTGCGCTGCCGATCTCGGTGGTCGCCACCTTCATCGCGCTTTACGCCTTCGGCTTCACGCTGAACTACATGACGCTGATGGCGCTCTCCCTGTGCATCGGCCTCCTGATCGACGACGCGATCGTGGTGCGCGAGAACATCGTGCGCCACATCCACATGGGCAAGAACCACTACGCCGCGGCGCGCGAGGGCACCGAGGAGATCGGCCTGGCGGTGCTCGCGACCACCTTCTCGATCGTCGCGGTGTTCGTGCCGATCGCCTTCATGAGCGGCATCGTCGGCAAGTTCTTCTTTTCCTTCGGCATCACCGTGGCCGCGGCGGTGCTGGTCTCGCTGTTCGTCTCCTTCACGCTCGACCCGATGCTCTCGGCGATCTGGCGCGATCCGCCCGAGGGCGCGCGCAACCTGCCGCTCATTGGCCCGGTGGTGCGCCGCTTCGACGTCTTGCTCGAGCGCGTGCACGGCCTCTACGATCAGCTGCTGCGCGCGGCGCTCGCGCACCGCATCGTCACGATCCTGATCGCGCTCGCGAGCCTCGGGGTCGCCCTGCCGCTCGCCAAGATCGTCGGCACGGAGATGATGCCGCAGGCCGACGAGAGCTTCACCAGCCTGCGCCTCACCATGCCGGTGGGCGCGAGCCTCGAATACGCCGACGAGCGCGTGCAGCGCGTCGAGCGGGCGCTGCGCGAGTTCAAGGAGATCGAGGTGATCGACACCTCGATCGGCACCGAGGGCGGCAAGAACACCGCGCGCATCAATTTGCGCCTGGTGCCGCGCAGCCACCGGCATCTCTCGCAAAAGGACCTCGAGCGGGCGATCCGCAAGCGGCTCGCCGCGATGCCGGGGGTGGAGCTGCGCGTCGGCTTCAACCCGGCGATCTACGTCGCGCTGCTGGGCAACGACGACCTCGAGATGCAGCGCGTGATCGCCGACTTCAAGCAGAAGGTGGCGGCGATCCGCGGCGTCACCGACCTGGAAATCTCGCTCAAGGAGGGCACGCCGGCCCTCTCGGTGCGCCTCAAGCCCGAGCTCGCGGCCGAGGTCGGGCTCACCCACGCGCAGCTCGGCGCGACGCTGCGCGCCTTCATCGGCGGCGAGAACTCGGGCTACTGGCTCGCGCCCGACGGCCAGAACTACGAGGTGATCACGCAGCTGCCGCGCGCCAGCCGCACCGCGCTCGAGGACATCGCCAACCTCAACATCGCCACCGGCCGCGCGCTCGCCGACGGCATGCCCGAAGTGGTGCCGCTGCGCTCGGTGGCGACGATCGAGCGCGTCTTCAACCCGGAGAACATCCGCCGCCAGGACCTGCAGCGCAGGATCGCGCTCTTTGCCAACGTCGAAGGCCGCCCGGCCGGCGACGCCGGCGAGGAGGTGAAGGCGCTGGTCAAGTCCTACGCCCTGCCTCCGGGTCTTCGCCTCTCGGTCGGCGGGCAGATCGAGGACCAGGAGGAAGTGAACCAGGCGATCGTCGGCGCGCTCGCCATGGCGATCATCTTCATCTACATCGTGCTCGCCTCGCAGTTCGGCAGCTTCATCCAGCCGGTGGCGATCATGGTGTCGCTGCCGCTCTCGGCGGTCGGCGTGATGCTCGCGCTGCTCTTCACCGGCACCACGCTCAACATCTTCTCGATGATCGGCCTCGTGTTCCTCATGGGGTTGGTGACGAAAAACGCCATCCTGCTGGTCGACTTCGCGAACCAGGGCCAGCGGAAGGGCATGAGCCGCGACGAGGCGCTGATCGCCGCCGGGCAGGTGCGCCTGCGCCCGATCCTGATGACCACCACCGCGATGATCTTCGGCATGCTGCCGCTCGCGCTGGGCCTGGGCGAAGGCGCCGAGCAGCAGGCGCCGATGGGCCGCGCCATCATCGGCGGCGTGATCACCTCGACGCTGCTCACGCTGGTCGTCGTGCCGGTGATCTACACCTACCTCGACGCGCTCGACCGCCGCCTGCGTCCGAAGCAGCACGGTGCCGCCGCGCTCGGCCGCCAGCCGGCGAGCCCGCATGAGGGCTAGCCTCGCGCTCGCCCTCCTCGCCGCGCTGCCCTGCGCGGCTCAGCAGCGCAACCCGCAGATCGAAGCGATCGTCGGCGCCATCGCGCCGGCGCGCATCGAGGCGCGCATCCGCAAGCTCGCCTCCTTCCATACGCGGCACACGCTTTCGC
>VBCP01000581.1 GCA_005888925.1 Betaproteobacteria bacterium
GGATTCGAGGTGCCGGGCGGATAGACATTCGCACGCACCAGCGCTTCCCTGCCTGTCAGATCGGGCAGCTCCTTGACCATCAGATCCTTGCCGACCGAGCGGGGCGTCTGCGCTAAGGCGAGACCGCTTGCCGCGACGAGCATCAGAAAAGCGACGAGCCGCATGACCGCTCCTATCGTGGATGCAGCATCAGCTTCTGGACGCGCCAGTTCAAGAGCTCGGCGACGTAGAGCACGTTCTCCGATGGGCAGGCGATCTCGTGGATCCAGCCGAACTGCTTCAACTGCTTGCCCGATTCACCCAGCACGCCGAGCACCTTGCCGTCGAGGGAGAGCTTATACACCCGCCCGGGATACGCATCCGACGTGTAGAGCACCTGGTTCGCGCCGGGCGTGATGCACACCGCCCACGGCGCGCCCGGCGCCATGGTGAGCGGCGCGCCGGAGGCCTCCACCTTCACCAGATCCGGCACGTTGCCGATCGCGGGCTTCGCGCTCTTGTCGTAAGGCACGTCGATGCGCATCTCGCGCAGGAACTTGCCCTCGCCGTCGAACACCTGGATGCGCCGGTTGCCGCGGTCGGCGACATAGATGTTGCCCTTCGCATCGGCCGCGATGCTGTGCGGCGTGTTGAACTCGCCGGGCTTCTTGCCGCGGTCGCCCCAGGACTTGAGCCAGTTGCCGTCCTTGTCGACCTTCGCCACGCGCGAGTTGACGTAGCCGTCGCTGATATAGGTATTGCCCGCCGGATCCCAGGTCACGTCGGTCACCTGCCGGAAGCGTCCCGGCTCCGCCGGCAGCGGCGGATGGCGATCGCGCTCGAGCGGCCCCGTTTCTTTATCCGAGGCTTCCTGCTTGCGCCCGAACACCATTTCCACGCGCCCGGCGGGATTGAACTTCACCACCATGTCCGAGCCCTTGTCCGTCACCCAGATGTTGTCCTTCGGGTCGATGCGCACCGTGTGGCCGAAGGACCACGCGTACAGGTTCTTGCCGATCTCGCGGACGAATTTGCCGCCCGCATCGAATTCGAGGAGCTGCGTCGCCGCGGCGGCGTACGCCGGACCGGTGGTGTTGCCGCGTGACAGGACGAATACGTTGCCTTTGGAATTGACCGCGACGCCGGTGACCTCGCCGAAATGCACATCCGCCGGCAGCTGCAGCGGATTGGGCACCGACTCGAACGGAATCGCGGGCACCGATTGCGCCGCTGCTGCGGTGCTGACGATGGCCAGCGCTGCGACAATTTTCATTTGTGCTCCCTGAATTCGAGGATGTCGAAGCCCGTGTAACGGTCGACGATGTAGACCAGGCCACGCTCGTCGACGTCGACATCGTTGGTCTGCGGCGCGGGCTTGCCTGCCGCCGGCTCCGGAATGAACCAGCCGACCTCGCGCGGCGCCATGGGATCGGCGACGTCGACGATGCGCAGGCCGCCCGAGAACCACGCGCAGTAGACCAGCGTGCCTTGCATGTGCTCCTGGAACTGGTGCGCGCCGAAGCGTCCTGGGGTTGCGCGGCTCCAGGGCGAGTCGAGCTCGCTCACCTCAAAAATCGCAAGCGGCTTCATCGCCGCCGGATCGGTGACGTCGAACACCCAGAGGCAGCCGTGCGGCCGGCCTTTGCGACGCTCCATCTCCTCGGCGCTGTGCGCGTGATCCTCTTCATCGATCGCCACCGCGATGCGCCGGCCATTGATCCGCGCCGGCACCGGCATGAACGTGTGCGTCGGTTCCGGAAACGGTGGATGGTAGTTGTACGTACCCAGAGTGCGCGGCTTGCGGATGTCGGAGATGTCGATGACGGCGAGGCCGCCGTGCCAGCACCCGGCCCAGAGCTCGTCGCCGAAGCGCAGCGCATGGTGCAGGCGATTGCGCCGTCCCTGCCAGGTCGGCTTCTCGCCACCGGCGACGTGCTGGCCGGGCAGCCACCAGCGCGATACTTCCTGCGGCCGCGCCGCGTCGCGGATGTCGTAGATCACAAGGATGTTGCCGACATAGCCTTCCATCTCGGTCGAGATGTAGGCGTAGCGATCGTCCATGTCGAAGCGATGCACGCCGCGGCCATGGGTTTTCACATGCCTGATGAGCTTCGGCTTGCTGCGATCAGAAACGTCGTAAAGCTTGAAGCCGCCGTGCGCGTACGAAGTCTGCTCGGCCGAGCCGTCGACGCCTTGGCGCCCGAGCTTGCCCATGTTCTGCTCGACGTTGACGATCATCAGGTCGCCGATGACGCGCGCCTTGTGGCTGTGCGAGTCGGGCTCGTCGACCGCGATCTGGGCGAGGAGCTTGGGCTGGCGCGGATCGGACACGTCGAGGATCGAGGTGCCGAGGCGCTCTTGGTTGGTAATGTGGCCGACGTAGGCGTACTTGCCCGCCACGTAGACCTGGCCGGCGCCCGGCAGCTCGAGGCGCGAGAGGCGCTTCACGTTGCGCGCGAGCTGCGGCGTGCCGGGTATGCTCCCCACCAGACGATGATAGCTCGCGGCCGCGGCAAACCGATCCATTACCTGCAAAACGTCCAGCTCTGGATCTGGCTCCTGATCGGCGGCGGCGCCGTGCTCTTCATCGGCATCGCCATGGCGCTGGCACTGCTGAACCCGGACACGCCGGCCAACCAGCTCGTCAGCGGGTCGAATGTCTGGCTCTTCATCGTGCCCGCCGGCATGGCCGGCACCGGCGTCTATATGAGCCTGCGCTGGTGGCGCTGCCCCTATTGCCGGCGGCCGCTCAATACGAAAGGCGCGATTCCGGAGCGCTGCCCGCGCTGCGGCAATGCTCTGCGAGAAGGCTGATGGAACGCGGATTGCATGGTTTCTCGTAGATGACATACCCGGAGACCACCATGCGCACTCTTATCCTCGCCTTTCTGCTGTCCGCCACCGCGGTATTCGCGCAAACCGCGGGCGATGCCACGCGCGGCAACACGCCGCCGGGAAAGAGCCAGGATGGCAGCGGGCCGGCCGATGGCGCCGTCAAGGGCGGTTCGATCCTGCCGGGCGAGGGCGCCGGCGTTCCCAACAAGGACTCGACGACCGGAGCTACCGAGCGCCTGAAGCGCTGCGACGAGCTCCGGGGCACGCTGCGCGAAGACTGCCTGAACAAGGAGCGCAGCGCCGCCGGCGGCTCGAGCGCACCACGTCCGCGCCACAAGGAGACACCGGTCGAGCGCGAGCAGGACCTGAAGCGCTCGCCCGACTAGTTGTCTTTCGGGCGGCCGGCTTCGTCCACGCGGATCGTCGCGCTCGGGCCGACGCCCATGATCTGCACGACCGCTTCCTCGTCCTTGGCGCCGTCCCAGTGGATCTGGTTGGCGTGGTGCACGACGAAGCTGCCCGCGGGCACGGGAGTGGTCGCGTCCTTGTCGAACTTAGGCCCCGAACCCACCCACCAGGTGCCTTTGATCACGGTGATGTAGCGCGTCTCGGGATGGAAGTGGGGCGGGCTGAACGTGCCCGGCGAGAAGCGGTTGCGCACCACATATACCTCTCCGGGCTTCGCCGGATTGCCCGAGATCACCGCCTGCGAGATTCCGGGGACGAGCTTGCTCGGCGCGAACTTCAGCTCGCCCTCGCGCGTGATGTTCATGACCTGCGTCGGCGGATCGGCAAGCACTGGCGATGACAGCATCAAGGCAAGCACAGCGATGGAGCTTCGCGTCATGATGACCTCCCTTTTCAGGTTACAACCTTCATGCGAAGAAAGGCGTATGGTGGGCGGGCCGCCTCGGAGGGAGTTGCGGCCATGCGCGAGTTCATCAAGGCGTTTGATCGCCACCCGAACGGGTCCTGGACCTGTATTGCC
>VBCP01000582.1 GCA_005888925.1 Betaproteobacteria bacterium
GGGCGGGCGTGAGGAGGGCGCCGCCACGACCAGCTTCAAGTTCACGCCGACCTACTACCGCACGACGAACGAGGGGCCGGCCTACGACCTCAACCTACGCGCGAACCGGCAGACGCAAACGGGGTGGATCGGCTTCTACCGGCGCGGCGAGGAATTTCAGCAGCTCAGGCTCGGGTACGAGCACGCGCTCGAGCTGGCCGGCGGCCGCCTGGTGCCGTCCGTGCAGTACGCATCACGTGGCTTTCTCGGGGCGAGCGCGACCGCCGAGATCGGCGAGCGCCACTTCGGCATGCTCGGGTTGAGCCGCACGAACCTCAAGGACTACTTCAATCTCAATTTCGACCCGAACGACTCGGTGCTGCTCGGCGCCGGCACGCGCGCCCTCGCGCGGAGCGTGCTGACCCTCTACCAGATCAAGGACGACCGCCTCGGCAACCGGGCAGCATGTGACGCACTTCGTCCTGCGCACATCGCCCGACGCCGGCACGCGCTGGGCGGTAGATGTCTTCACCAAAGCCGGCCGCACCGCCGACGGCGAATGGGTGCGCGGCACGGGCGCGACGCTCACCTACGACTTCGGCCGGTATTTCGCGCGCATCGCCCATGATCCTTATGTGAACTTCACGCCGGAACGCATGCTGCGAATGGCGTTCGGCTGGCGTTTCTAAATGAGGTGGAAGTCGCGCTCGATGCGTCCGCTCACGAGCTTGCGCAGCGCAGGCGCCACGTTGGTCATGGCAAAGCGCTGCAGCAGCTTTTTCTTGTCGATGAGCTGTTCGCGGACGAGAACCCGGGTGAAGACCAGATCCTTTTCACGACCGGCGACATACTTCGAGATCGCCAGATCGTGCACGTCCAGGCATAGGCCGGTAATACCGCCGGTGTTCTCATTGTTAACGCGTACGAGCCGCTTACGCCATCCCCTGGGCAGGGTCGCGGTAGACGGGCCTACGCCCTGCGCGTAGTAACCGAATTCCTCGTGGAAACGCGACCCTTCGCCAATCGCGCCTTCGATCTTGTCTGCTCGCTCGGGATGGTGGAGCGGGAAGACGTCCGCTTCCATGGAAACGAGCAGCGCGGGCGGCGCGTCGGGGTACTCGCCGAGCACGGCTTGGCTGCCGATGACGACGATCTCACGGTCCTTGGCGATCGCGCCGGCGGCGCGGATCAGGTGCTCAAGCTCGGAACGCGTCATGCACGCGGCGGCGCTCGGCCGGCGAGAGCAGCGTCGCGAGCGGCGAAGACTGCCGCAGGCGCGCCGCGTCGTCGCTAAGCTCGGTTGCCCGTGCCGCCACTTCCTGCCACGGTCGCTTGAGAAGCTCCTGCCACTCGCGCAGCGCGGTCGGCGGCTGCTCACCATAGCGCTCCACCCACCGCGCTACGGTCGCGCGCGCGCGCTCGAGGAGGCGCGGCTCCGCGGCGATGCGGCGCGCCGCGAGCACATGCAGCGCGAGGCTCCTGGCGTCGGCGACGCGGTGGTCGGACCAGCTCGGCGTGCCAGGCCGCCAGCGCGTGACGGCGCGCAGACCGACGGCACGGCGGCGCTCTCGGTAGCGGCGCATGCGTTCCGCAGGCGGCACTGCCTTGCCGGTGGGCGGTCGAGCCATTTAATTATCGTAACATGTTACGGTAACGAATCTTAGCGTGGCGCGAAAACCGGGTTCCGAGACGCTTGAAATAGCCGGCCGCGAGGTGACGATCACCAACGCGGCGAAGCTGCTGTTCCCGGCGGCGAAGGTCACCAAGCTCGACGTCGCGCGCTATTACCTGGCGGTGGCCGAAGGCGCCCTGCGCGGCGCCGGCGGGCGGCCGAACATGCTGGTGCGCTATCCGAACGGCATCGACGGCGAGTTCTTCTTTCAAAAGCGCGCCCCCGAGCGCCGGCCCGACTGGCTCGAGGTGGCCGAGCTCAAGTTTCCGTCGGGCCGCAGCGCCGAGGAGCTGGTGCCGCGCGACGCGGCTGCGCTCGCGTGGATGGCGAACCTCGGCTGCCTGGAGCTCCATCCGCACCCGGTACGCGCTGAGGACCTCGAGCATCCCGACGAGCTGCGCGTCGATCTCGATCCGGTGCCCGGCGTGAAGTGGGCACAGGTGCGCGAGGTCGCCGGCGTAGCGCGCGCCGCGCTGGAGGACCTCGGGCTCATTGGTTGGCCCAAGACCTCCGGCAAGCGCGGCATACATATCTACGTGCGCATCGCGCAGCGGTGGAGCTTCGATGAAGTGAGACGTGCGGCGCTTACGCTCGCGCGCGAGGTGGAGCGCCGCGCACCGAAGCTCGCGACGAGCAAGTGGTGGAAAGAGGAGCGCCACGGCGTGTTCGTCGACTACAACCAGAACGCCAAAGACCGGACCATCGCGTCCGCCTACTCGGTGCGCCCGACACCCGAGGCGACGGTGTCGGCGCCGCTCGACTGGACGGAGGTGGCGGACTGTGAGCCGGGCGATTTCACGCTGGGCACGATGCCAACGCGGTTCAAGCGATTGGGCGATCGCCACGCGGGCATCGATGCAAAGGCGGGATCGCTCGAACCGCTGCTCGAGCTCTTCGAGAGGCAAGGCGAGGGCGACGCGCCGTGGCCGCCGCACTATAGCAAGCAGGCGGGCGAGCCGGCGCGCGTGCAGCCGTCGAAGCGCAAGCTGCCAGTGATCGAGATCGGCCGTGCCAAGCGCAAGGAGGATGCGTTGGCCGGCCTCGAGCGGTGGAAGGAGCGCCATCCCGAGGTCGCGGAGCACCTGGAGGCCGCCGACGTGCTGGTCGATTCGATGCGCGGCCGCTCGTCGACCTGGACGCGCATCCGCGTCAACCTGCAGCACGTGCCGGCGAAGCTGCGGCCCGCTCAGGAGCCGCTCGACCCCGACGAGAAGACCTTGTCCAGCTCGTAGGGCTTGGTGACCTCGAGCTGATCGTAGCGGCAGTCCTCGGGCCGCTTGTCGGGCCGCCAGCGGAGAAAGATCGTGGCGTGGCGGAAGCGGTCGCCTTGCAGGTGGTCGTACTTCACCTCGCACACGCACTCGATGCGCAGCGGCTCCCAGGAAAGATCCTTGCCCGCGCTCCAGCGGCTTTGCCCGCCCGGCATGCGAGTGGACTCGGCCTCGACGCCGGCCCAGTCGCGCCAGGGATGCTCGCGCATCGCGTCCTTCCTGAGCGGCGCGAGCTCCTTCACCAGTTGTTTGCGCATCGCCATGGTGAAGGACGACGTGACGCCGACGTGCTGCAGCACGCCTTCGTCGTCGTAGAGGCCAAGCAGCAGCGAGCCCACCGCGTCCTTGCCGCTCTTGTGCCAGCGGAAGCCCGCCACCACGCACTCGGCGGTGCGCGCGTGCTTCACCTTGATCATCGCGCGCTTGCCCGGCTGGTAAGTGAGACCCGCGGGCTTGGCGATCACCCCATCGAGCCCGGCGCCCTCGAAGTGCTCGAGCCAGTTCAGCGCTTGTTCGCGCTCGCGCGTCATCGGCGTGAGATAGACCGGGCGCCTGGCTTTTGCCAAGAGTTTTTCCAAGGCCAAGCGGCGTTGTGCCTGCGGCTCGGCCATCAAATTGCGCCCATCGGCGGCGAGCAGGTCGAAGGCGACAAACGAGGAGGGCGTCTCGGCTGCGAGCTTGGCGACGCGCGAGGCGGCAGGATGCAGGCGCAGCTGCAGCGCGTCGAAGTCGAGCCCGCGGGGCGTGGCGATCACGATCTCGCCGTCGAGCACGCTGCCCTTCGGCAGGCGCTCGAGGAGCGCCTGATGCAGCTCCGGGAAGTAGCGGTCGAGCGGCCGCGAGTCCCGGCTTTGGATGCAGAGGTCCGTGCCCCCATGGAAGACAAGGGCGCGGAAGCCGTCCCATTTTGGTTCGTAGAGGTAGTCGCCCTCGGGCGGCAGCTCGTCCGCGAGCTTCGCCAGCATCGGCTCGACCGGCGGCGCGATGGCATATAACTGGCTGGGTTTCGCCTGAGCCATGAACGCAACTATAGGACGAGTGCTGCTCCAGGCGCTCTGGGCGCCAGCGTCGATCCTGATGCTCAGCGTAGTGGTCGCACGGCTGCGGCGCGCCGATGGTCTGTGGTCGCTGCTGCGTTTTCTCGGCGGAGCCGCGGGAGCCTTCTTCTATTGCAGGCTCGCCGGAATCGCACTGCCGATGACGGTGGCGTGGCGCTATCTATTCGCGTTCGCATTGGCATGCACCACGGCGCTCGGCTGGGAACTCACGGAATTCGCCATCGACCAGGTCGCCGGCACCTCGCTGCAGGAAGGACGCGTCGACACCATGAGCGACCTGATGCTCAGCGTGTGCGGCGCCGCGCTCTTCCTGGCGTTCGCGGCAATTACTTCGTGGAAAGCACCAGCCGCGCGATGAGTCCGCGCGGAGCGCGCGGCGCGAGCTCCAGGCTGCCGCCGTGCGCCTGCGCGGTACGCTCGACGATCGCGAGGCCGAGGCCCGCGCCGCCGGCGCCGGAGCGCGAGTCATCCAGTCGCGTGAACGGACGCTTCAGGCGCTCCACTTCATTCACCGGGATGCCGGGGCCCTGGTCGCGCACCTCGATGGCGACCGAGGGGTTGCGCGTCAGCACCTCGATCTCCACCGGCTCGCCGGCGTAGCGCAGCGCG
>VBCP01000584.1 GCA_005888925.1 Betaproteobacteria bacterium
GCTCGCCGGTGAGCTTGCCGTAGGCCTCGGCCATATAGGAGGCGCCGCCTTCCTGGCGGCAGATCACGAAGCGCAGGCGCTCCTGCAGATCGTGCAGGCCGTCGAGCACCGGCAGGTAGCTTTCGCCGGGCACGCCGAAGGCGAGCTTCACGCCCTGCGCCGCCAGTGCGTCGGCGAGGATTTTCCCGCCGTGGCGCGTCCTCAGATCGGATTTCATGCCGCCACCTTCTCAAAAGCACCGCGCAACGCGGCACAGCATTCTGCGACCGCGGCATTCGCCGTGTCGACGACGCCGCCGAAGAGCACGAAGCCATGGACCATGTCGGCAAATTCGCGGTATGCGACTTCCACGCCGGCGGCCTTCAGGCGCTCGGCATAGGCGCGGCCTTCGTCGAGCAGCGGGTCATAGCCCGCGGTGATGACGAGCGCCGGCGGCAGGCTCGCATGGCTCTTCGCCAGCAGCGGCGAGGCGCGCCAGTCGAGCCAGTCTTTCTCGTCGGGCAAGTACGCCCGCCGGAAATACTGGATCCCATCGCGCGTCAGCAAGTAGCCCTGCGCGTTGCGCTCGTGCGATGCGCTCGCCAGGCGCTGGTCGGTTGCCGGATAAATCAGCAGCTGGAATGCAAGCGCCGGCCCTCCCGCATCGCGCGCGAGCAGCGCGACGCTCGCGGCGAGGTTGCCGCCCGCGCTGTCGCCGCCAACGGCGATCCCCTGCACTTTCAGCTTCGCCGCGTTCTCGGCCACATAGCGCGTGGCGGCGAGGCAATCATCGACGGCCGCAGGAAACGGATGCTCGGGCGCGAGGCGGTAATCGACCGAGAACACGGCGCAGCGCGCACCGAGCGCAAGCTGGCGGCAGAGCACGTCGTGCGTATCGACGTCGCCGATGGTCCAGCCGCCGCCATGGAAGTACATGAGCGCCGGCAGGGTTTCACCCACCACTGGGCGATAGACGCGCATCGCGAAATTGTCGAATGCCAGCAACCGCACCTCCGGCAACTCGGGCGCTTTCGGTGCGAGCACGGCGCGCGTGTCGCGGTAGATGCGCCGCGCGACGAAAGGCGACACGGTGTGATACGGCGGCAGCGGTGAGCGCGCCACCCTGTCCAGCAATGCTTGCACCTGCGGGTGCAAACTCATTTGACGGCGGCGAGCATCTTCTTCAGCCGCTCGACGAAGAAGGGCGCGCATTTCATGATGCGCGTCTCCTGGCGCTCCATCAGCGGGCGGATCTTGGCGACATACGCCTGCCAGTCGGGATCGGCGGACATCGCGGCGCGGCACTTGTCGCGCTGGTCGAGGCTCTCGTAGGCCCACATGTGCACGATCATGTTGAGCGTGCCCACCTCGGTGACGTAGTAGCCCACCATGTGCGGCAGGTGCTTGAGCTGCACCTTCATGCCGTCGTTGGTGTAGTACTTGAGATATTCGGGGGCGGTGCCGGCCTTCAGCGTATACATGCGCTCTTCGACGTACATGGGGCTATATTATTCGGCCCATGAACGAAAAGGCATAGATGCAGGACGACATCAACACGCTGCGCCGCATCCTGCGCGAGAGCAAGACGATCGCCGTCGTCGGCCTCTCGGCAGACTGGTACCGGCCGAGCTATTTCGCCGCGAAGTACATGCAGGAGCACGGCTACCGCGTGGTGCCGGTCAATCCGAAGTACGGCGAGATCCTCGGCGAGAAGTGCTATCGGTCGCTGCGCGAGGTGCCCGGAAAGGTCGACCTAGTCGACGTGTTTCGCAAGACCGCCGACGTCATGCCGATCGCGGAGGACGCGATCGCCATCGGCGCCAAGGTGCTGTGGCAGCAGCTGGGGGTCAAAAACGAGGCTGCCGCGGCCAAGGCGCGCTCGGCGGGGCTGGAGGCGGTCATGGACCGCTGCGTCAAGATCGAGCATGGCCGGCTTTTCGGCGGACTTAACTGGGTTGGTGTGAATACGCACATCATCTCGGCGAAACGACCCCGCTGGCTCGCGTATTGAGGGTAGCTGGAGTATTCTTTTCGTCCATGGGGGGGACGCTCAGGCTTTGTGAAGGCCGGTTCGGCCGGCTGGTGCTCGGCGAGCTCGCGGCGCAGGAGCGCGTCGAGGCGCAAGGCGATCCGGCCATCGTGCTGCAACAACGCTACGACGGCGTCCTGTTCCTGAACCCCGGCGAAGTTCATGTCACCCCCGGCCCGACCCGCGTGCTGACGTTGCACGCGGCCCGCGGCTGGCTGCGCTCCGCCTTTCCGGCGGCCTTTGAAGACGACGAGGACCGGCCGTTCTCGCAACCGGTCGAGGCCATCACGCCGCGCATCCGGCAGCTCGCCGACACGCTCGCGGTCGAAGTGCTGAACGACCGGTTCCTGTCGCCCGAGCGGCTAGAGTTCATGCTGCAGGAGCTGCTGCTCTCGATCGTCGAGACCTACCTCGCCCGCCGGCGCGGCGCCTCGCCGCTGTGGCGCGGCTCGCGCTTCGAGGACACGCGCATCCGGCGCGCCATCGGCCTGCTCCGCGCGCGGCCGAACAAGGAGCTCAACATGGACCAGCTCGCGAGCCAGGTCGGCCTGTCGCGTTCGCGGTTCTACGATCTGTTCCAGCTGTGCACTGGCTTCTCGCCGCGCGCCTATCTCGACATGCTGTGCGTCGAGACCGCGATCTCGCGCCTTTCTTCCGGGCGCGGCAAGATCGCCGAGGTCGCGGCCGAGCTCGGCTTTTCCGCGCAGAGCAACTTCACGCGCTTTTTCCTGAACCAGGTCGGGGTTCCGCCCTCCGAATACCGCCGCGCGACCACGCAGCAGCGGGACAAGCCCACGCCCAAGACTGAGGCGTAGCGCTCCTCTCTGGTGCGCCGGAGGTGGCTGCCGGCGCGCAAAACCGCTAGTCTTCGCGCCGTAACGCCCTCGGCATAGCGGTTGCTTTACATTCCCCGAAAAGGGGACAGAAGTGAAACGCCGGCATTACGACGAGATGCACGGCGCGGATGGCGATGTCCGCGCGCATTTTCGCGCGCTCGCCGACTGGCTCGCCGAAACGCCGGCCGAGCGCGTGGCCGAGAAGCGCCGCGAAGCCGACCTGCTGTTCCATCGCGTCGGCATCACTTTCGCGGTTTATGGGGACGACGCCGGTGCCGAGAGGCTCATCCCGTTCGACACCATCCCGCGCGTCATCCCGAAAGGCGAATGGGATGAACTCTCCAAGGGCCTGCGCCAGCGCGTCAACGCGCTGAATCGCTTCCTCCACGACGTCTACCACGAGCAGGAGATCCTGAAGGCCGGCGTGGTGCCCGCCGAGCAGGTGCTCACCAACGAGGCCTACCAGGTCGCGATGCTCGGCCTCGAGCTGCCGAACCGCATCTATTCGCATGTCGCGGGCATCGATCTCATCCGCCACGAGGACGGCACGTACTACGTGCTCGAGGACAACCTGCGCACGCCTTCGGGCGTGTCGTACATGCTCGAGAACCGCAAGATGATGATGCGCCTCTTCCCGGAGCTGTTCGCCCGCCAGCACGTGCATCCGGTCGAGCACTACCCGGGCTTGCTGCTCGAGACGCTGCGCGCCGCAGCCCCGCCCGCGGCGCGCGACCCGGTCGTCGCAGTGCTCACGCCCGGGCAACACAACAGCGCTTACTTCGAGCACGCATTTCTCGCGCAGCAGATGGGCGTCGAGCTGGTCGAAGGCGTCGACCTTTTCGTGAAGGACGGCTTCGTCCATATGCGCACCACCAGCGGGCCGCAGCGCGTCGACGTGATGTACCGGCGCATCGACGACGCCTTCCTCGACCCGCTCGCGTTCCGCCAGGATTCGCTGCTCGGCGTGCCGGGGCTGCTCTCGGTGTACCGCGCGGGCAACGTGGCTCTCGCCAACGCGATCGGCACTGGCGTCGCCGACGACAAATCCACCTATCCGTACGTGCCGGAGATGATCCGCTTCTATCTCGGCGAGGAGCCGCTGCTGCAGAACGTGCCGACCTGGCAATGCAAGCGGCCGCAGGATCTCGAGCTGGTGCTCGACAGGCTGGCCGAGCTGGTGGTGAAGGAAGTCCAGGGCTCGGGCGGCTACGGCATGCTGATCGGCCCGGCGGCGAAGAAAAGCGAGATCGAAGCATTCCGCTCGCGCATCAAGGCGAATCCGGCGAACTACATCGCGCAGCCGACGCTTTCGCTTTCCACCTGTCCGACTTTCGTCGAGCAGGGCCTCGCGCCGCGCCACGTCGATCTGCGGCCTTACGTGCTCTCGGGCAGGGACGTGAAGCTCGTGCCGGGCGGCCTCACCCGCGTCGCCCTGACCGAGGGATCGCTGGTCGTGAACTCTTCGCAGGGCGGCGGCACGAAAGACACCTGGGTGGTCGACTAGCATGCTGGCCCGGGTCGCCGACCGCATTTTCTGGATGAGCCGCCAGATGGAGCGCGCGGAGAACATGGCGCGCATTCTCGGCGTCACCTCCAACCTGGTGCTGCTCGATACCGGCGAGCTGCAGGAGCAGAACCTGCTCGCGCCGCTGTCCATCACCGAGACCGAGGCGGCGTACCGGGAACGCCACGACAAGCTCACGCTGCCCGCGCTGATCGAATTCATGGCGCTCGACGAGAAGAACCCCTCCTCGATCTACTCGTGCCTGAAATGGGCGCGCGAGAACGGCCACGCGGTGCGCTGGCTGATCACCTCCGAGATGTGGGAGACGTTGAACGCCACCTGGCTCGAGGTGCGCGCCATCCCGCGCCAGCGCGTCACCGGCGCCGGCGCCACCGAGTTCTTCGACTGGGTGAAGGAGCGCTCGCATCTCTTCCGCGGCGTCACCTACGGCACCATCGTGCGCGGCGAGGCGTTCAACTTCTCCCGCCTGGGCACCTTTCTCGAGCGCGCCGACAACACCGCGCGCATCCTCGACGTGAAGTACCACATCCTGCTGCCCTCGGTCGAGGACGTGGGCGGGGCGCTCGATTACTACCAGTGGGCGGCGCTGTTGCGCTCGGTGTCCGCGTTCGAGACCTACCGCC
>VBCP01000124.1 GCA_005888925.1 Betaproteobacteria bacterium
TGCCGCTGCGGGGGCCTTTGCTCACCGCCTGGGCAGGCGGGCCGAAGGCGGCGCGCCTTACGGGTTCATCCGCCCGCAAGCTGGTGGACGCGGCACTCGCCTCCGTGGAGTCGGTGTTCGGCAAAGGGGTCCGCGGTCATTTGGCCGCCGCATACGCGCAGGACTGGATGCGCGATCCCTATTCGCGCGGCGGTTACAGCTATGTGCTGGTCGGCGGCAAAGGCGCCCGCGAAGAGCTGGCCGCGCCGATCGACGACACGATCTTCTTCGCCGGCGAGGCAACCGACAGCGAGGAGGCGGGGACCGTGGCGGGGGCGCTGCGCAGCGGCATTCGCGCTGCCAGGGAAGTTCTTAAATGAGAAAAATGGGGTCCGTCCCCATTTAAGCGGCGGCGCGCTCGGCGCGCTTGCGCTCGTGCTCTTTCAGGTGCCGCTTGCGCAGGCGGATGGACTGCGGGGTGATTTCGGCGAGCTCGTCCTCGCCGATGAACTCGACCGCGTACTCGAGGGTCAGCGCGATCGGCGGGGTGAGGTCGATGGCCTCGTCCTTGCCCGAGGCGCGGATGTTGGTGAGCTGCTTGGTCTTGATCGGGTTCACCACCAGGTCGTTGTCGCGCGTGTGGATGCCGATGATCATGCCCTCGTACACCGGGTCGCCGGGGCTGACGAACATGCGGCCGCGCTCCTGCAGCTTCCATAGCGCATAGGCCACCGCGACGCCGTCGTCCTGCGACACCAGCACGCCATTCCGATGCTCCTCGAGCTCGCCCTTGGCCGGCGCGTAGTCGTCGAACACGTGGCTCATGATGCCGGTGCCGCGCGTGAGGGTCATGAACTCGCCCTGGAAGCCGATCAGGCCGCGCGCCGTGATGCGGTAGTCCAGGCGCACGCGGCCCTTGCCGTCGGGCATCATCTCGAGCAGCTCGCCGCGCCGGCGGCCGAGCTCTTCCATCACGGCGCCCTGGTTGGCTTCTTCGACGTCGACCGTGAGCACCTCGTAGGGCTCGCAGCGCACCCCGTCGATCTCCTTGAACACCACGCGGGGCCGCGACACCGCGAGCTCGTAGCCCTCGCGGCGCATGTTCTCGAGCAGGATCGTGAGATGCAGCTCGCCGCGGCCGTGCACGATGAAGGTGTCGGTGTCGACGGGGTACTCGACCCGCATGGCGACGTTGCTCTTGGTCTCGCGCTCCAGGCGCTCGCGGATCTGGCGGCTGGTGACGTACTTGCCTTCCTTGCCGGCGAGCGGCGAGGCATTCACCAGGAAATTCATGGTGAGCGTCGGCTCATCGACGCGCAAAAGCGGCAGCGCGTCGGGATGCTCGAGATCGGTGAGCGTGGTGCCGATGCTGACCTCATCGATGCCGTTGATCAGCACGATGTCGCCGGCTTCGGCCTCTTCGACCTGCTGGCGCTCGAGGCCCTCGAACATCAGCACCTGGTTGACTTTTGCCTTTATGGGCGCCGCCTCCGGCCCATTCAGGACCAGCACCTCCTGCGCCGCGCGCAGCCGCCCGCGGCGGATGCGGCCGATGCCGATCTTGCCGACGTAGCTCGAGTAATCGAGCGAGCAGATCTGCAGCTGCAGCGGCGCGTTCGGATCTTCGTCGCGCATCGGCACGTGCTCGAGGATCGCCTCGAACAGCGGCGCGAGGTCCTTGCCGACTTCATTCGGGTTCTTCGTCGCCCAGCCCAGCAGCGCCGAGGCGTAGATCACCGGGAAATCGAGCTGCGCTTCGCTCGCCCCGAGCTTGTCGAAGAGATCGAAGGTCTGGTTGACCACCCACTCGGGACGCGCGCCCGGCCGGTCGACCTTGTTGATCACCACGATCGGCTGCAGCCCGTGCCCGAGGGCCTTGCGCAGGCCGAACCGCGTCTGCGGCATCGGCCCGTCCACGGCATCGATCAAAAGCAGCACGCCGTCGACCATCGACAGCACGCGCTCCACCTCGCCGCCGAAGTCGGCGTGGCCCGGCGTGTCGACGATGTTGATGTGCGTGCCCTTGTAGCGCACGGCGCAGTTCTTCGCGAGGATGGTGATGCCCCGCTCGCGCTCGAGGTCATTCGAGTCCATCACCCGCTCCTCGATGTGCTGGTGGGCGGCGAAGGTCCCCGACTGCTGCAGCAGCTTGTCGACCAGCGTGGTCTTGCCGTGGTCGACGTGGGCGATGATCGCGAGGTTGCGGAGATTACGCATTGATTTCCAAAACGAAGGGCGAGATTGTACGCTATGCCAGGCTGCGTGTTGCAGCGCACCAAAAGTAAACTGCGCGTAGACTTCGGCCCTTTCTCCTCTCAGCAAGTTCCTAACCGCCATGGACAGCAAACTGCTGGCAAAGACCGCGGCCGCGATGGTCGCGAAGGGCAAAGGCATCCTCGCCGCCGACGAGTCGAGCGGCACCTGCGAAAAGCGCTTCCAGTCGGTGAAGGTGGAATGCACCGAGGAAAACCGCCGCGCATACCGCCAGCTCCTCTTCGGCACGCCCGGAGTCGAGCAATACCTGTCGGGCGTGATCCTGTTCGACGAGACCTCGCGCCAGAAATCGAACGACGGCATGCCGTTCCCCGATTACCTCGCCAAGAAAGGCATCCTCCCGGGCATCAAGGTCGACAAAG
>VBCP01000585.1 GCA_005888925.1 Betaproteobacteria bacterium
GCCTGCCGCGCGAGATAGTTTCCCGCCTGAATGCGGAGATCAAGACGGCGCTCGCGGTTCCCGCCGTGGTCGAGCGCTACAAGCAGCTCGACAGCGAGATCGACGGCGGCACGCCGGAGGAATTCCTCGCGCTGGTGCGCCGCGAGACGCCGAAGTGGGCGGAAGTGGTGAGGCGCTCTGGGGCGAAGGTAGACTGACGTTCCGAGGGGGGACGCATGAAGCGCATCGCTGTCGCGGGATTGCTGCTCGCAGCCATCGATCTATGCGGCGCGCAGACGCCGCCCGAATGGGCCTATCCCGTGAATCCGCCCGGATTCAAGCCAAGACCCGATGACGGCACGCCGCGCCGCGTGGACGGCAGCAATGCCACATACACGCTGACGCAGCTGCGCGACCGGTTCGTATCGCCGGTGTGGTATCCGGCGGAACACCCGGCGCAGCCTGAAGTGGTGGCGCGCGGCCGGAAGCCCGACGTGTTCGCCTGCGGCTTCTGTCATCGCGCCGACGGTCCCGGCGGCCCGGAGAACGCGAATCTCATGGGCCAGCCGGCGAAATACATCGCGCGGCAGATGGCTGACTACAAGAGCGGCGCGCGCAAGACCGCGGTGCCGGGAAGAAACGTCGAGCTCATGATCTCGCTCGCGAAAGCCGCCACCGACGCCGAGATCCAGGCCGCAGCGGCCTACTTCTCCGCCGTCACACCGAGAGCGGTGATCCGCGTCGTCGAGAGCGAGAGCGTGCCGCGCACCTACGTTACCGGCTGGCACCTCGCGCGCATCGACAAAGGCGAGCTCGAAGCGATCGGACCGCGCATCATCGAGGTGCCGGAAGTGCTCGAGCAGTTCGAGAACCGCGATACGCATGCGCGCTTCATCGCCTATGTGCCGCCCGGCAGCGTGAAGAAAGGCGAGGCGCTCGCGGCCAGCGGCGGCGGCAAGACTGTCGCCTGCGCGGGTTGCCACGGCAAAGCGCTGAGCGGCGCCGGCGATGTTCCCGGCATCGCCGGGCGCTCGCCGACCTACCTCTTCCGCCAGCTCTACGAGTTCAGGCACGGCGGGCGCACGGGCGTGCAAAGCGCGCTGATGAAGCCCACCGTCGAGAACCTCGCGCTCGAAGACATGATCGCGCTCGCGGCGTACGCCGGATCGCTGCCGCCGGCGCCACGCGAGGATTAATTGCCGGCGAGAAGTGTTCTCTATCCCGTAGTTCCACCCACCAGGGAGTTCACATGAAACGTATCGGAATCACTGCAGCGGCTATCGCCGTCGCCTTTGCCGCGGGTGCGGCCCAGGCGCAGGACAAGGCGAAGGGAAAGTCGGCGGGCGACATGACGTTCTTCGTCACGAGCGTCGGCAAGGGCAACGGCGCGGATCTCGGCGGGCTCGAGGGCGCGGACGCGCATTGCAATGCGCTCGCCAAGGCGGCGGGTTCGAAGCACGCGAACTGGAAGGCGTATCTGAGCACCGCGCTGCCCGGCGGCGACGCCGGCGTCAACGCGCGCGAGCGCATCGGCAAGGGTCCGTGGCGCAACGCCAAAGGCGTGGTGGTGGCGAAGAGCCTGAACGACCTGCACTCGGACAAGGCAAACATCACGAAGGAGACCGCGCTCTCCGAGAAAGGCGAGCCGATCAAGGGCCGCGGCGACACGCCGAACGAGCACGACATCCTTACCGGCTCGGACCCCTCCGGCATGTACTCCACCGCGGGCGGCGACACGACCTGCGGCAACTGGACGAAGAGCGGCGACGGCTCGGCGATCGTCGGGCATCACGACCGCCAGGGCCTGAAGGACACGCGCCACATGAAGTCGTGGAACTCCTCGCACGGCTCGCGCGGCTGCAGCCAGGACCAGCTCAAGGCCTCCGGCGGCGCCGGGCTGCTCTACTGCTTCGCGCCGAACTAGCGCTACATCTCGGAAAGCGGCATGGCGCGCGCCGCGGCCGGGCTCTTCACCTTCATCCGGGCGAGGACGTGAGCGAGCTCGGCATGCAGCGCGTGCAGCCGCGCGGCAGGCAGCTCCGATAGCGCCTGCTGCAGCACGCCGATCAGCGGCCGCGGCGCGCCTTTGAGGAGCTGAAGGCCCTTCCGGCTGGCGAACAGCTGGACCTGGCGCTGATCGCGACCCTGGCGCTCGCGCGTCACCAGCCCCTGCGCCTCGAGCGCACGCAGCAGGTTGCTCGCCGTCGACTGGTGGATCGCCAGCGCGCGGGCGAGCTCGCCCACTTTCGCGCCGGGACTGTCGGCCACCTGGGCGAGCGCCCAGAGCTGCGCGCCGGAGACGCCCGCGCGGCGCTCGACGTCCTGGTAGTGGCGCCGGATCGACTTGACGATGATGCGGAACTGCTCGAGTACCTCGAGCATCCGGCGCCGCTGCAGTGTCTTTTTCACCATCCCATGGTAGCGTGTGCCACGGAGTTCACATTTGGCCAAATATAATTTGGGCCATAATGGATCTTTGCCAACCTTGGGAGGGGTGAAGCATGAAAACCACAGGACTTGCACGGCTCGGCATGGTGATCGCGATCGCGGCGATCTTCGGCGGCTGCTCCACGCAGGCGACTCAAGAGGCGGCCGGTACGACCGACGCACAGGCCGCAGCGCGCGCGCCGCAGGCCGCGCAGGCGCAGCCGGCGCGATCGACCATCAGCGTGGCGAGCGCGAGCGACACGAAGGCGATTCCCGCGAAGCGCAGCGTCTATTACGAGTACGACAAGGCGGAGATCACCGCCGAGGGCAAGAAGCTGATCGAATCCCACGCCGACTACCTGCGCGCGCACCCCGGCCTCAAGGTCGTGGTCGAGGGCAATGCCGACGAGCGCGGCTGCGCCGAGTACAACGTCGCGCTGGGCCAGCGCCGCGCCGACGGCGTGTCGAAGATCATGACGCTGCTCGGCGTGCGCGAGGAGCGCATCGAGACGGTGAGCTTCGGCAAGGAGAAGCCGAAGGCGGGTGGCCACAACGAGACTTCGTGGTCCGAGAACCGCCGCAGCGACATCGTGTATCGCTGAGGCGAGGATACGAATCTCGAGACGCTAACGCGTCTCGGGTGAAGCAGGCGCTGCGCGACTACGCAGCGTGCTCCCCGGCCGCGAGTCGCAGTCAGGAAAGGCGATTCGCGGCCCAGCCTGCCCAGCCAAGGAGCGCCATGTCGGCGTCCATCGCGCCGACGAGCTGCACGGCGAGCGGCAGGCCGTGCGGGCCTTTGCCGAATGGCACGGTCACGCAGGGCACGCCGAAGAGCGTCCACGCCCGGTTGAACACCGGGTCGCCGGTGCTCGCGAGCGAGGCGGGCGCCTCGCTCGGCGCGCTCGGCGTGAGCAGGAAATCGACGTCGCGCATCGCATCGGCCAGCGCTCGCCGGCAGCGGCGCGCGTGCTCGCGCATCGCATCGTAGTCGGCGCGCGTCACCTTCCATCCTTCGTCCAGGCGGGCCTTCAAGGTGCCGCTCAATTTCTCCGGGTGGTGGACGTATTCCCAGCCGAGCGCTCGCG
>VBCP01000583.1 GCA_005888925.1 Betaproteobacteria bacterium
GCCGTTGGTAAAGGTGAAGCCATACTGCCGCGGCGTGTAGTGGCGCGTCACGGTGAGCTCGGCCTGGAAATCGAGCGGCAGCGTGTCGGGGCGGAAATAGGCGACGCGGCCGAGCTCGGCGAGCTCTAGCTTCCGCTCGGTGGTGAGCTTATGCACCACCGCATTGCCGGCGATGTCCAGCTCCGCCTTTTCGGTTTTCAGTATCGCCGCAGCGATGTCCAGCATGTTCGAGCGCAGCGCCCGTCCCGCGAGCAGCACCGCCTCGCCGCCGATGCCGGCGCCGCGCGACGCCCAGGTGCCGCCGCCGTAGGGCGTCACCCCTGTGTCGCCGGTGATGACTTTTACTTTGTCGATGGAAACCCCAACGGCACTTGCGGCAATCTGCGCGAAGATCGCCTCGGTGCCCTGTCCCTGCTCGGTGACGCTGCAGAGCACGGTGAGCATCCCGGTCGGCTCGAGGCGCAGCGTCGCGCCGTCCTGCGCCGAGATGCGCGCGCCGCCGACGCCGTAGAACGCGGGCGACGGGTTCGTCACCTCGATCATCGCCGCGAGGCCGATCCCCCGATAGACGTGCTTCTTCCTCAACTCGGCCTGCTCCTGGCGCAGCTCCGCGTAATGCATGAGATGCAAAAGCTTGTCGAGCGTCTGGTGGTGCGAGAGCTTCTCGAACTTGATGCCCGACGGGAACGTGTACGGGTACGCGTCGTCGCCGATCAGGTTGCGCCGCCGGAACTCGGCCGGATCCATGCCGAGCTTCTGCGCGGCGATGTCGACGATGCCTTCGGTGAGCGCCACCGCGATCGGATGGCCCACCGCGCGGTACTGGCGGGTCACGTTTTTGTTGGTAAACACCACGTGCATCCGCGCCCGATATTTCTGGTGCTTGTACGGCCCGCCGGTGAGGTTCACCACCTGGTTGCCCTCGATGCCGCTGGTGCGCGGGTAGACCGAGTACGGGCCGATGGCGGTCAAGTCGTCCAGATCGAATGCCAGGATTTCGCCATCCTTGGTGCAAGCGAGACGCACCCGTGCCTTGTGCTCGCGGGCGTGGATATCCGAGAGGAACGACTCGAGGCGATCGGCGACGAACTTCACCGGCCGGCGCAGCATCACCGAGATCGCCGCGGTCGCCATCTCGTCGGCATAGACGTGCACCTTGATGCCGAAGGAGCCGCCGACATCCTTGGCGATGACGCGGACGTTCGCTTCCGGGATGTTGAGATGCCGGGAGAAGATGTCCTGCATCATGTGCGGCGCCTGCGTCGCGTGATACACGGTGAGCGAATGCTCGGCGGCGTTGTAGTCGGCGAGGATCGCGCGGCCCTCGAGGCAGACGCCGGTATGGCGGCCGAAATGGAAGGTCTCCTCCACCACGACGTCGGCGCGCGCGAAGGCGTCATCGACGCCGCCGGTATCGTGCTCGCGCTTGAAGCAGATGTTGTCGCCGAGCTCGGGATGGATCACGTTCTTTCCGGCGAGCGCCTCGTCCATGTCGACGACCACCGGCAGCTCCTGCCACTCGGCCTCGATGAGCTGCACCGCATCCTCGGCCTGGCTGCGCGATTCCGCGACGACCGCGGCGACGGCCTCGCCCTGCCAGCAAGCACGCTCGATCGCGATCGCGTGCTGCGGCGGCGACTTGATGCCCTTGAGGTGGCCGAGCACCGCGACCCAGGGCTTGCAGTACTCGGCCACGGTGGGACCGTCGAAGACCGCGAGCACGCCCTTCGCTTTTGACGCCTTTTCAAAATGAATTCTCTTGATTCGGGCATGAGCATAGGGACTGCGGAAGAAGGCCACATGCGCCAGCCGCGGAAAGCGCAGATCGTCGGTAAAAGCGCCGCGGCCCTGCAGCAGGCGCTGCGCATTGGGGCGCGGCACGCTCTGGCCGATATAACCCCGGTCAACCTTGGTGCCGGGGGCGTGAAGAGGAAGCTCAGCTTTATCGCGTCGACGATCGCTTGATAGCCGGTGCAGCGGCAGTAGTTGCCGGAAATGTGTGCGCGGATCTCGTCCCGGCTTGGCTTGGAGCCTGACTTCACCAGGTCTTGCGCCGCCATCAGCATCCCGGGCGTGCAGAAGCCGCACTGCAGCGCGTTGTGCTCGTGAAACGCCTTCTGCAGCGGGGCGAGCTCCCTGGAATCGGAAAGGCCTTCGACCGTCTCCACGGTGCAGCCGTCGGCCTGCACTGCGAGCATCAGGCAGCCGCGCACGATCTCGCCGTTGACGCGCACGGTGCACGCGCCGCACACGCCGTGCTCGCAGCATGCGCCGTGTCACGCGCGTGCCGTTGACCGTCAGTGTGGCTTCGACAGCGTGTTCCATGCGCGCGAGAGCAGCACCTTGGCCAGATGGAGTTTGGTCGCGGACGAGTGGTAGAGATCGGCCGGCGGATTGAGATCCCTGCCCAGTACCTCGAGCGCGGCGTTGAGCGACACGGCGCGCGAAGCGTTGCCGGCAAAGACCGGCGTGGCACCGGCACCGAGGAAAGCGATGCGCTTGCCGGACGCGTCAGCGATACCCGCGAGGCCGACGATGGCGTAATCGCCCTGCCGGCGCGCGAGCTCGAGGAACACTGCGCGATCGACTTTCGGAAACTCGGCCGCGGCGACGATTTCGCCAGCACGAATATCGGTCTCGAACAGGCCTTTGAAGAAATGCGAAGCCGAGACGCGCCGCTCGCCCCGCCGGTGCGCGAGCACGATGGTGGCGTTGAGCGCGAGCGCGCAGGCGGGATATTCGGCGGCGGGATCGGCGAGCGCAAGGCTGCCGCCGAGCGTGCCGCGGTTGCGGATCGCCGGATGCGCCACGTGCGCCACCGCCTGCGCGAGGAGCGGCGCGTGCTTCGCCACCTGGTCCGATTTCTCGAGCTCGGCGTGCGTGACGAGCGCGCCGATGCGCAGGCCGCCCGGCCGCAGCTCGATCCCCTTCAGGTCCTTGATGCCGGTGATATCGACCAGCAGCTCAGGCGAGGCGAGCCGCATGTTGAGCGAGGGAATCAGGCTCTGGCCGCCCGCGAGGATCTTCGCCCCGGGCCGCTCGATCAGCTCGAACGCCTCGGCCAGCGATTTCGCCTTGGCATAGGCGAATGACGGCGCTTTCAAATCGCTCCTCCTCGTCGACGATTATGCATGATCTGGACTACACTTTTTCCCTTGGGAGGGTCCATGGACTCGAATCGTTCGCTGCGCGCCGGTGCAGTCGCGTTCGGTCTCATGGTGAGCGGCAGCTATGCATTCGGCGAAGCCTCGGACTTCGCCGCGATCTACGCACGCGAGTCCAGAGACAACGCCAGAGAGACAGTCAAGGCGTACACGGCGGCTGCGCGCACGGGCAGCTGCCAGGCGGCGAAGCGGCTGGGCGAAATCTACGACCGTGGATTGATCGGCGTCATGCGAGACTACGGCGAGTCACTGAAGTGGTATCACGCGGCGCACGTGCTCGGCAGCGAGATTCCGGCCGTAAAGCCGGGTACCACGCAAACGCCCCCGAACAGCCGGTGGGGAGCGGAAAGCTTCCAGAGGGCGGCCGCACTCGATGCGCAGGGCAAAGGCCCCGAAGCCGTCGACGCGTATGTCGAGGCGGCGCGCAGCGGCAATTGCCAGGCGGCGAAGCGGCTGGGCGAGATCTACGATAAGGGGCTCATCGGCATCCGCCGGGACTACGGAGAATCGTTGAAGTGGTACAACTTTGCGCGCGTGCTGAGCTGCGACGTTCCCATGTCGAACGTAAACTAAGGAAGAGGCCATGGCGCTGATCGCGATGAATCGGGAAATGGGTTCGCTCGGCAAGGACGTCGCCCAGGGCCTGAGCCAGGAGCTCGGGCTCAAGATCCAGCACCACGAGATCGTCGATCACCTCGCCAACCGCGCGCGCATCCGCAAGAGCCACGTCATCAGCTTCCTCGAGGGCACGCAGGGCTTCTTCGAGCGGCTCACCGTCGATCAGGTCAAGCTGCGCGTGCTGACCGCCGACGAGATCGTGTCGGCAGCGGAGAACAACGAGGGCATCATCCTGCGCGGCTGGGGCGCGACCTCGCTCCTCAAGTAGGTGCCGCATGCGGTGCGCATCTGCGTGTCGGCCTCGCGCCGCGAGCGCGTCAGGCGGATGATGCGGCGCCTCGAGCTCGAGGACGAGGCGCACGCCGGGCGCATCGTCGACCAGAACGACGAGTCGGCGCAGGCGGTGATGCGCCGGCATTTCCACATCGACGTGCGCGACATCAACGAATACGACGTCGGCTTCAACACCGACCGCATGGGCGTCGACCAGTGCGTCGAGAAGATCGTCGCCATGGTGAGGTCGCCGCAGTTCGAGGAGACCGAGCAGTCGCGCGACAAGCTGCGCGACGTGGCGAT
>VBCP01000586.1 GCA_005888925.1 Betaproteobacteria bacterium
AACACCGAAGCGATCGAGGTGGCGCCGAGCACGCTGGTCGCCGCGCGGGTCATCGCGCACCAGCCGGCGGCGCAGCGCAAGTACGAGGAAGTGAAGAACGAGATCGGCGAAATGCTGCGCCGACGCGAAGCGCTCAGGCTCGCCGAGCAGGACGGCATGGCAAAGCTCGAGCAGCTCAAGAAGGGCGAGAACCCCGCGCTCACCTGGAGCGCGCCGCGCATGGTGTCACGCCGCGCCGCGCAGGGCCTGCAGGCCGACGTGCTGCGCAAGGTGGTCGCGGCCGATGCCTCGAAGCTGCCGGCGTACGTCGGCATGCCGATCCCGGAGACCGGCTACCTCATCGTGCGCATCACGAAGCTGGTCGAGGGCGAGCCGCCCGCGGCCGGGGACAAGCAGTTCGAAGCGCGCGCCGCCGGCATGCAGGGTGCCGCGGACTACGAGGCCTACGTCTCGAGCCTCAAGGGCCGCGCGGACATCTCCATCAACGCGGCTAATCTCGAGAAGAAATAATTCGGGGTCAGGGTCGTAATTATTTGCCCCCAAGTTCTAGGCATCCGAGTCAGGAACAAGCGGGGAACGCTCGTCGTCCAGGCGCCGGAATAATTACGACCCTGACCCCGGATTCTCTGTAGGACTTCCAATGCCGGCGACGACGTGGCTGAAGCCCGCGTCGACGTACAGGATCTCGCCGGTAATTGCCGCCGCCATGTCGGAGAGCAGGAACGCCGCCGCGTTGCCGACGTCCTCGGTCGTCACGTTGCGCCGCAGCGGCGCATGCTCCTCGACGAACTTCAGGATCTTGCCGAAACCGCTGATGCCGGCCGCGGCGAGCGTCTTGATCGGGCCCGCGGAGATGCCATTCATCCGGATGCCCTGCGGCCCGAGGCTCGAGGCCATGTAGCGCACCGCGGCTTCGAGGCTCGCCTTCGCCAGTCCCATGGTGTTGTAGTTCGGCACGACGCGCTCGGCGCCGAGATAGGTCAGCGTGAGCAACGACGCTTTACGGCCCTTCATCATCGGCAGCGCCGCCTTGGCGAGCGCGGGGAAACTGTACGCCGAGATGTCATGCGCCTGGCGGAACGCCTCGCGGGTCGTGCCTTCGAGGAAATCGCCGGCGATCGCTTCGCGCGGCGCGAACGCTAGTGCATGGACCAAGCCGTCCAGGCCGTCCCAATGGGTTTTTAGTTGCTGAAACAGACTGTCTATTTCAGCGTCGCTGGTGACTTCGCAAGGCAGTGCGGCGGCGGCGCCGAGCTCCTTCGCCATGTCCTCGGCGCGCTCGCGGAAGCGCTCGTTCTGGTAGGTGAGGGCGATCTCCGCGCCTTCGCGCCGCGCCACCTTGGCGATGCCGTACGCGATCGAGCGGTTGGAGAGAAGGCCGGTGACGAGGATGCGCTTGCCGGAGAGCAGAGCCATCGAACGATTATACTTTCGCCCCCATGAACAACGCCGCGCGCTGGCTCGCCATCCTGCTGATCGCCGCGGCGCCCGCGGTGCTGGCCCAGAACAAGATCCTGCGGCTGACCTTCCAGGCCGGCGAGACCGGCTTCGATCCGGTACGGGTGCACGACTACTACTCGGGGCACGTGCTGGAGGCGGTGTTCGACACGCTGCTCACCTATGACTATCTCGCGCGGCCGGCAAAGCTCGTGCCGAGCGCGGCGGAGATGCCCGAGATCTCGGCGGACGGCAAGACCTACACGTTCCGCATCAAGAAAGGCATCTACTTCACCGATGATGCGGCCTTCAAGGGCAAGAAGCGCGAGCTGACGGCGCAGGACTTCGCCTATTCGATCCGCCGTTTCTTCGATCCGAAGAATCGCTCGCCCTACGCCTTCCTGTTCACCGGCAAGATCGTCGGACTCGACGAGTTCAACGCGCGCGCCAAGGGCGGCGGCAAGTTCGACCACGACTCGCCGGTCGCCGGCCTGCAGACGCCCGATCGCCACACGCTGGTGATCAAGCTCAAGCAGGCTGACCGCGATCTGCCTTACATCCTCGCCTTCCCGGTGACGAGCGCGGTGGCGCGCGAGGTGATCGAGGCTTACGGCGACGAAGCGGCCTCGCACCCGGTCGGCACCGGGCCGTCTTATCTCAAGCGCTACGTGCGCTCCTCCAAGATCGTGCTCGCGAAGAATCCGGACTACCGCGGCAAGACCTGGGACTTCGAGCCGGGCGACAACCCGCGCTTTAAGAGGATCGCCGAGCGCATGCAGGGCAAGCGCCTGCCGGCGATCGACGGCGTCGAGATCAGCATCATGGAGGAGACGCAGAGCCGCTGGCTCGCCTTCCAGCGCGGCGAGACAGACTACGAGTACGCGCTGTGGGACGTGTCGCCGAACTTCATGACCGACGACGGCAAGCTCAAGCCCGAGTTCGTGCGCCGCGGCATCCAGCTCGACCGTACGGTCGACCCGGAGATCATCTACCTCTACTTCAATATGCTGGACAAGGTCGGCGACACGCCCAACCCCTTCAGCGGTTTCAGCAATGAGCGCATCGCGCTGCGCCGCGCGATCCTACAACATCGAGGACCAGATCCGCATCATCCGCAAGGGGCAGGCGGTGCGCGCGCAGTACCCTATACCGCCGGGCATCGTCGGGCACGATCCGCAATACGTGAGCTCGATTCCGCACGATCCGCGCGCCGCGAACGCGCTGCTCGACCGCTACGGTTATAAGAAGGGGCCCGACGGCTACCGCCGCCAGCCCAATGGTGATGCGCTCATCCTGCGCTATTACTCGACGCCGACCGAGCGCGACCGGCAGTTCGACGAGCTCTTCAAGCGCGGCCTGGACGCGATCGGCATCCGGCTCGAGATCGTCAAGGACCGCTTCCCCGAGATGCTCAAGCTCGAGAAGCAGTGCCGCACCATGGTGCGGCACGCGGCCTGGATCGCCGACTGGCCCGACGGCGACAACTTCATGCAGCTCCTCTACGGTCCGAACACCTACGAGAGCAACAACGCCTGCTACAAGTCGCCCGAGTACGACAAGCGCTATGCGAAGTCGCGCACGCTGCCCGCCGGGCCGGAGCGCGACCGCCTCTACCACGAGATGACGCGCATCATGGAGACGGACACCGTCTGGTTCCTCACCGACAGCCGCATCCGCAACACGCTGCAGCAACCGCACGTGGTGGGTTTCACCAAGCACCCGGTGCTGCACGCCGAGTGGCTCTACCTCGACCTCGACCCAAAACCCCAGTACTAGGTCTTGCTCGCTTACACGCTGCGGCGTCTGTGGCAGTTCATACCGACGCTCGGCGGCGTCGTGCTCCTGGTTTTCTTCGTCTTCAACTTCGTCGGCGGCGATCCGGCTTATCTCCTCGCGGGCAAGTTCCCTAACCCGGACACGATCGCCAACATCCGCAAGCAGCTCGGCGTGGATGAGCCCTACGTCGTCCAGCTCTGGATCTTCGTCAAGCAAATCCTGACTGGCGACTTCGGCGCGAGCTGGTCGACCAATGAGCGCGTCTCGACCATCTTCGCCACCCGGCTCGGCCCCTCGCTCACGGTGCTCGTGCCGCTGCTCCTGATCAGCACGCTGCTCGCGATGGCGGCCGCAATGCTGGTGGCCTACGTGCGCGGCTCGCTCACGGACCGCACGGTGATGGTCGCCTGCACGGTGGCGCAGTCCGTCAGCATCCTGGTCTACATCCTCGTCTTCCAGTATCTCTTCGCTTACCAACTCGGCTGGTTCCCGGTGCAGGGCTGGGGCGTGAGCTTGATGGATAACCTGCTGCGCTACGCGGTGCTCGCCATCGTGGTCGGCGTGGCGGTATCGCTCGCGCCCGACATTCGGCTCTACCGCACGTTCTTCCTCGACGAGATCAACCAGGACTACGTGCGCACCGCGCGGGCGAAAGGTCTGAGCGAAGCGCGCGTGATGTGGGTCCACGTGCTGCGCAATGCAGGGATCCCCATCGTGACCAACATCCTGCTGCAGCTTCCCGGGCTGCTCGCAGGCGCCTTCCTGATCGAGCGCTTCTTCGGCATCCCGGGCATCGGCCGCGAGGTGATCCTGGCGGTGGAGCGCAGCGACTTCCCCATCATCAAGGCCGTCACGGTGTACGTCGCCATCGCCACCATGATCGTCAACCTCCTGGCCGATCTCCTCTACAAGGCCATAGATCCCCGCGTGCAGCTCAAATGAAAGAGAGTAGCGTCTGGGCGCTCGCCTGGAAGCGCTTCCGCCGCGATCGGCTCGGGCTCGGTTCCCTGGTCGTGGTGGTGGCGTATGTCGCGCTCATGCTGGCCGTGGCCATCGGCTGGGCCGCCCGCGACTGGGACCGGGAAGCCGGTGTGAGCTTCGCGCCGCCAACTTTCATCGGCGCCGAGGCGGCGCAGGCCCAAAGCGTCAAGACGCTCGAAGCGGCGCAACCGGTGTCGGATTACGGCATCGCGGATCCGCTCGGTCCCGACCTCGCCGAGATCGCCAAGGGCCTCTCGGGCGCCTCGGCCGGCGAGACCCGCGCGCCCACGCTCGCGCTCGGCGCCGACAAATGGGGCCGCGCTGTGCTGAAGAAGGCGGTGAAGGGCACCGAGACCTCGCTCTTCGTCGGCCTGGCGGCAGCCGCGCTCGCCACCTTCCTCGGCACGCTCTTCGGCGCGCAGGCGGGCTATCGCGGCGGGAAGGTCGATGACTTTTTCAACTGGCTCTACAGCGTCCTGACGTCCATTCCTTATCTGCTACTGGTGCTCGCGGTGGCCGCGGTGGTGAACCAGAAAGGCGTGCTGACCGTGATCCTGATACTCGGGCTCACCGGCTGGACCGGCATCTTCCGTCTGGTGCGCGCCGAGTACATGAAGCACAAGGTGCGCGAATACGTGCTTGCGGCCGACGCTATCGGCGCCTCGAACACGCGGCGTATGTACGTACACATCCTGCCGAACGTCAGCCACGTGGTGCTGGTGCAGCTTTCACTGCATGTCGTGCTGTTCATCAAGTCGGAGGTAATCCTGACCTTCCTCGGCTTCGGCGTCGGCGTCGACACCGTCTCATGGGGCAGCATGCTCGCGGAGGCCGGCACCGAGCTCCTGCTCGGTAAGTGGTGGCAGCTCACCGCCGCGACCGTCTTCATGGCGCTCCTCGTCACGGCATTCAGCCTGTTCACCGACGCGATGCGCGACGCGCTCGATCCGAGGCTGAAATGAACCTGCTCGAGGTCCGCGACCTGGCGGTGAGATTCCGCATCGACGAGACCACAACGCTCGACGCGGTGAAGGGCATCAGCTTCGATGTGCCGGTGCGCAGCACCGTGGCGCTGGTGGGCGAGTCGGGCAGCGGCAAATCGGTGACGGCGCTCTCGGTGATGGGACTCCTGCCCAAGGAGAACGCGAGCGTCAGCCCATCGAGCCGCATCCTGTACCGCGGCCGCGAGCTCCTTACGGTGGGAAGCAGCGAAATGCAAAAGCTGCGCGGCGCCGAGATCGCGATGATCTTCCAGGAGCCGATGAGCTCGCTCAACCCGGTGTTCACGGTCGGCTTCCAGATCGGCGAGGTGCTGCGCAAGCACTTGGGCATCTCCGGCCGCGCACTGCGGGACCGCGCGGTCGAGCTGCTGAGCGAGGTCGGCATCCCGGAGCCGCAAAACCGGCTCGAGGCCTATCCGTTCCAGCTCTCGGGCGGGCAGCAGCAGCGCGTGATGATCGCCATGGCGATCGCCTGCGAGCCGAAGCTGCTGATTGCCGATGAACCCACCACGGCGCTGGACGTGACGGTCCAGCGCCAGATCATGGATCTCATCGCCGGGCTGCAGGAGCGCCACGAGATGGCGATGCTCTTCATCACCCACGACCTCGCGCTCGTCAGCGAGATCGCCGACCACGTGGTGGTGATGCGCGACGGCGAGATCCGGGAGCAGGCGGCCGCGTCGCAGCTCTTCCGCGACCCGCGCGATGCCTACACGCGCGCGCTCCTCGCCTGCCGGCCGCCGCGCGAGCGCCGGCCGCAGCGCCTGCCGGTGATCGACGATTTCCTCACCGGCAAGGGTCCACCGGGCGGGGAGCGGCGCCGCGGCCTCACGGGCGGCGAGCCGGCGCTGCTGGAGGCGCGCGGCCTCGCCAAGAGCTTCTATTTCCGCGAAGGCTTCTTCCGCAGCCGCGAGCTGAAGGCGGTGAAGGGCGCCTCGTTCCGCATCGCCAAAGGCAAGACGCTCGGCGTGGTGGGCGAGTCGGGCTCGGGCAAGACCACGGTGGCGCTGCTCGTCGCGCGGCTGCACCAGGCCACCGGCGGCGAGGTGCGCTTCGAGGGGCGCGACCTGCTCGCGATAGACGCCCGCGAAGCGATGCCGTACAAGCGGCGCATCCAGATCGTCTTCCAGAATCCCTACGCCTCGCTCAATCCGCGCTTCACGGTGGCCCAGATCCTGACCGAGCCGCTGCTGATCCACGGTATCGGCGCCGACGATGGCGAGCGGCGGGCGATGGCCGGAGAGCTGCTGCGCAAGGTTGGCCTGCCGCCCGAGTCGCTGGAGAAGTATCCGCACGAGTTCTCCGGCGGCCAGCGGCAGCGCATCGCCATCGCGCGGGCACTAACCTTGCGCCCCGAGCTGCTCATCTGCGATGAATCGGTGTCGGCGCTCGATGTGTCGGTCCAGGCGCAACTATTGAACCTCCTGCAGGATTTGCAGGACGAATACGCCATGAGCTATCTCTTCATTTCGCACGACCTGGCGGTGGTGCGCTACATGGCGGACGAGGTCA
>VBCP01000587.1 GCA_005888925.1 Betaproteobacteria bacterium
ATCGACAAGCTCAATCCCTTCACGCTCAAGGGCACCGCGCCGCCGGGCAGCGGCCTGGTGTTCGAGACGCTGCTCACCGGCACTCTGGACGAGCCGACGACCGCTTATGGGCTGCTCGCCGAGGACATCCAGGTGGCGGCCGACGGCCTCTCGGTCACCTTCCGCCTGAACCCCGCCGCACGCTTCCACGACGGCAAGCCGGTGATGGCGGCCGACGTGAAGTACAGCTTCGACAAGCTGATGAGCAAGGAAGCCGCGCCGCAGTACCGCGTGGTCTACGGCGACGTGAAGCGCGCCGCGGTGACCGGGGCGCGCACGATCCGCTTCGACCTCGCGCGCGCGAGCGCGGA
>VBCP01000588.1 GCA_005888925.1 Betaproteobacteria bacterium
CGTCATGAGCTTGAAGAGCTCGGTGTTCATGTGCGGGAAACCGCCGATGCCCGACGACGAATAGAAGAGCTCGCCCGGCTTCGCCTTCGCGAGCGCGATCAGCTCTTTGACGTTCTTCACTGGCAGCGACGGATGCACCGTGAGCACGCTGTCGCCGAGCCCGATCAGCGCGACCGGCTCGTACGACTTGGAGTACTCGATGCCTTTCGCCTGTTGCTTATTGAGCAGGTGACCGTATGCCGTCGACGTGAGCATGAACGTGTAGCCGTCGGGCGGCGACGCGGCGGCGAGGTGCATGCCGAGGATGGAACCGGCTCCCGGACGGTTGTCCACCAAGACCGTCTGCTTGAAACGCTTCGTGAGCTCCGACGAAATGATGCGTGCGACGACGTCCGTGCTTCCGCCGGGCGCCCACGGCACGAGCAGGCGCACGGATTTCTCGGGCCACGCGACCGCGGCCATGCAAGGCGCTGTGATGCACGCGAGGGAGAGAGCAAGAATTGCAATGCAATGCCGTGTACGGTTCATGAAGTTGACGGGCCTGGCACTGCGGGCATACGGTACCGCCCAACGATGTCGTCCCACTTCGGGGTGGAATAACTCGAACGACCACCCGCTCAGCCAGCGCGGCAACTGCTGGCACATCTATACGCATCGCAAATACGGCAGCAACAAGGCCCTGCCCTACACCAGAGATGTACGAGCGTGAATTCGTTTGGGAACGGTGGCAGCCGATTCTGATGCTCTCGGGCATTGGTATCCCGGTCGCCCTCTTCATTGCAGCGATCGTGTATTGGACCGGCAAGGTGATCGCATGGATCGTGCGCGGATTTCGCCAATGACAACCAGCGACGCTATCTAGGGACCGAACCCACGGCGGTGGCGCGTGTTTTTCAGTCCCAGGGCTTCTCTAGCGGCACGCAGAACTCGCGAGCTCTCTCCCCGGCTCCGCTGTCCGGAACGCGACACGATACACTGTGCGAACCAGGAACACCTACCAGCTGACGCAGGTTCGATCGCTCCCCCATGCTCTCCAACGAAGACCTTGCCGCCCTGCTGCCGCGCGTCGCGCTGGGGGATCGCGCGGCGTTCGAGCAGGTGTACCGCGCCGCCTGCGCGCATCTGTTGGGCGTTGCTTTCCGTATATTGAACAGCAGGGAGCGCGCCGAAGAGGTGTTGCAGGAGGCTTTCATGAATGTGTGGCACAGCGCGGGCGGGTTCGATGCCTCGGTGGCGGGCCCGATGACGTGGCTGATCAATATCGTCCGCAACAAGGCGATCGACGCGCTGCGCTCAGGCGATGGCCGTGGCGGCAGACGCGACGCAGCAGCCGCAGGCGCTGCTCGAGCGGAGCCTGGAAAAGCTCAGGATCACGGGGTGCATGGGCGAGCTCGGCGCTCCGCAGCGCCAGGCGCTGGCGCTCGCGTACTACCGCGGCATGGTGCACACCGAGATCGCCGAAGCGCTGGGCGCGCCGCTCGGCACGGTCAAGGCCTGGGTGCGGCGCGGGCTCGACAAGCTCAAGGATTGTCTCGAAGCGGCCGGCGTGCGCCAGGACTCGCTCGCATGAACTACCTGCTGCCCGAGCGGCTCGATCGCCTTGCGCGCGAGTACGCGCTCGGCACGCTCGCGGGCCCGGCGCGAAGGCGCTTCGAGCGCCTGCTGCGCCAGACGCCGGCCGCCATGCGGGCCGTCGGCGCGTGGCAGGAGCGGCTGGGCGGTCTCGCGGGCGCGGTGCCTTCCATGCAACCGAGCGAGTCGGTGTGGCGAAGGTTAGAGCAGCGTCTGTTCGTTTCGGCTCGGCCTGCGCCGCGCGGCCCGCTGCAATGGCTGTGGGGCGTGCTCTCGGTCCGCGCGCTCGGCGGTGTGCTGGCGGGCGCGCTTCTGTGCGTAGCGCTGCTGCGCTTTCAGCCGTGGCTGATCGGCATGGAGCCGGAGAGCGAGGTGCTGCCCCAGAGCTACGTCGGTCTGCTGACCGACGCCGGGGGGAAGCCCACGGTGCTGGCGAGCTCCAGACGGCACGGCAGGCCGGTCGGCGTGGTGCCCGGCAGCGGCACGGGCACGGTGGCGCTGGCCGATACCTCGGAGGCGCTGTTCTTCAACGTGTCGCGTCTCGCGGTGAGCATCGAAGCGGCGCCCGCAAAGGCCGGCGACAAGCCGTCGGGAGACTTCGTCCTCTCGGGGCATTGCGTCAAGCTCTGGTAATTTCTCACGGTCGCGTTGCATCCGTTTCCGGGCCGGCCTCGTAAGTGCCGGTAGACGCCGATAACGGTGTCACCCAAACCCAACTACGGAGCCAATCATGAACACCATCATCACCCGCATCCTGATCACCGGCGCGCTGCTGTTCGCGACGAGCGCCTTTGCCGCCGGCGCCCTTTCCGAACCGGAGAGATCGCCCGACAAGCTGGACGGCGTGCGCGCGCAGATCGCCGCCAAGAACTTCCCCGGCGCGATCGACGAGCTCAAGCGCTTGAACGACACCGGCGATGCCGACTGGAACAACCTGATGGGCTACAGCCTGCGCAAAGGCCCGACGCCCGATTTCGCGGGAGCCGAGAAGTTCTACGACGAAGCGCTGCGCATCGACCCAAAGCACCGCGGCGCGCTCGAATACTCGGGCGAGCTCTACGTGCAGACGGGCGACCTCGCGAAGGCCGAGCAGCGCCTCGCAGCGCTCGACAAGGCGTGCAGGTTCGGGTGCTCGGAATACAGCGACCTGAAGAAGGCGATCGCGCAGTACAAGGCCGGCAGCGGCACGACTTCGTCGGGCTA
>VBCP01000589.1 GCA_005888925.1 Betaproteobacteria bacterium
AAGCGCCGCCGGCGCGCTCATGAGCCTCGTGCCTGAGGCGGTGCGCGTCGGTGCGTGGGCGGCGGGATCGGATGCGCCCGAGAAGAAGGAAGTGAAGATCGGCTTCATTCCGCTCACCGACTGCTCGTCGGTGGTTATGGCCTCGGTGATGGAGTTCGACAAGAAGTACGGCATCAAGATCACGCCGTCGAAGGAAGCCTCATGGGCCGCGGTGCGCGACAAGCTGTCAATGGCGAGATCGATGCGTCGCACGTGCTCTACGGCCTGATCTACGGCGTGCAGATGGGCATCGGCGGGCCGAAGAAGGACATGAGCGTGCTCATGAACCTGAACCACAACGGCCAGGCGTTCACACTCTCCCGCAAGCTCTACGACAAGGGCGTGCGCGATGGTGACTCGCTTTCCAAACTGGTCCACAGCGAGAAGGCGGAATACACCTTCGCGCAGACCTTTCCGACGGGCACGCACGCGATGTGGCTCTACTACTGGCTCGCGGCGCACGGCATCCATCCCTTCCAGGATGTGCGGGCGATCGTGGTGCCGCCGCCGCAGATGGTGGCCAACATGCGCATCGGCAACATGGACGGCTTCTGCGTCGGCGAGCCGTGGAACTACCGCGCCATCATGGACAAGATCGGCTTCACCGCGAACACCACGCAGGACCTGTGGAAGGACCATCCCGAGAAGACGCTGGGCTGCACCGCCGAATTCGTCGAGAAATATCCCAACACCGCGCGCGCCATGACGGCCGCAGTGATCGAAGCCGGACGCTGGATCGACAGCTCGCTCAGCAACCGTCAGAAAACGGCGGAGGTGGTCTCCGACAAGTCCTACGTCAACTGCGAGAAGGACGTGATCGTGGCGCGCATCCTCGGCCGCTACGACAACGGCATCGGCAAAGTCTGGGACGACAAGGACTACATGAAGTTCTACAACGACGGCTACGTCACCTTCCCGTTCCTCTCCGATGGCATGTGGTTCATGAGCCAGCACCGGCGCTGGGGCCTGCTCAAGGAAGACCCGGATTACCTGGCGGTGGCGAAGAAGGTGAACCGCATCGACATCTACAAGGACGCCGCCGCGATGACCAAGACGCCGCTGCCGAAGGACAGCTTCCGCACCGCGAAGCTGATGGACGGCGTGGTGTGGGACGGCAAGGACGCGAAGAAGTACGCCGGCAACTTCAAGATCAAGGTGGCCTGATGGCGGCGCTCGCGCTGCGCAAGGAAGTCATCCCCATCCGGACCAGCCCACCGCATCCGGCGGCAAAGGTCCTGGGCGAGCGCGCCGATGCGGTGCGGGCGCGCTTCGAGGCCTCCACCGGCTACCGGCGCACGCGCGCGCCGGAATGGCTGCTGGCGCTGCTTGCTCCCGTGGCGGGACTTGCGCTGCTGGTCGCGCTGTGGGCGCTGATCGCGAAGCAGGGTGGTCGCATCCCCGACCCGATCACCGTCGCGCACGCGGCGGCAAAAATCTTCGCCGATCCCTTCTACAGCAAAGGCCCCAACGATCAAGGTATCGGCTGGAACGTGCTCATGTCCCTGAAGCGCGTCGGCATCGGCTTCGGCATGGCGGCGCTGGTCGGCATTCCGCTGGGCTTCGTCATCGGGCGCTTCCGCTTCCTCGCAGGCATGGCGGCGCCGATCATCGCGCTGCTGAAGCCGGTGTCGCCGCTCGCCTGGCTGCCGATCGGCCTCCTGGTTTTCAAGGCGGCAAACCCGGCGGCAATCTACGTGATCTTCGTCTGCAGCCTGTGGCCGATGATCGTCAACACCGCGGTCGGCGTGCGCCAAATCCCGCAGGACTACCTGAACGTCGCGCGGGTGCTGAACCTCTCCGAATGGAAGGTGTTCACCAAAATACTTTTCCCCGCGGTGCTGCCCTACATGATCACCGGCGTGCGGCTGTCGATCGGCGTCGCGTGGCTGGTGATCGTCGCCGCCGAGATGCTCACCGGCGGCGTCGGCATCGGCTTCTGGGTGTGGGACGAATGGAACAACCTGAAGGTCGAGCACATCATCATCGCGATCTTCACCATCGGCATCGTCGGCTTGGTGGTCGAGCAAGCGCTGGTGCTTCTTGCCCGGCGCTTCTCCTATGCATAAATATCTCAGCATCGAGTCGGTGGGCAAGACCTTCGAGACGAAGAAGGGCGACTTCGTCGCGCTCACCGGCATCGAGCTCGCGATCCGCAAGGGCGAGTTCGTCACGCTGATCGGCCACTCGGGCTGCGGCAAGAGCACGCTCTTGAATCTGGTCGCGGGCCTGCTCAAGCCCACCGAGGGCACCATTCTCCTCGCCGACAAGCACATCGACGGCCCCGGACCCGACCGCGGCGTCGTGTTCCAGAACCATTCGCTGCTGCCGTGGCTCACGTGCTTCGAGAACGTTTATCTCGCCGTCGAGCGCGTCTTCGCCAAGGATCGAAAGGAGCGCACGCATGCTGTTCTCGAACTCGTCGGCCTGTCGCACGCCGAGCACAAGTATCCGCACGAGATCTCGGGCGGCATGAAGCAACGCGTCGGCATCGCGCGAGCGCTGGCGATTGAACCCAAGGTGCTCTTGCTCGACGAACCCTTCGGCGCACTCGATGCGCTGACGCGGGCGACGTTGCAGGACGAGCTGATGCGCATCGTCGAGAAGACCGGTGCCACGGTCCTGATGGTGACGCACGACGTCGACGAAGCGGTGCTGCTCTCCGACCGCGTGGTAATGATGACCAACGGACCGGCCGCGACCATCGGCGACGTGCTGGATGTGCAGTTGCCGCGGCCGCGCGCGCGCCTGGCCCTCGCGCACGATGCGCGCTTCATGGACCTGCGCGCCGCGGTGCTCGAGTTCCTTTATGCCAAGCAGACATCAGGGACAGACCACGTTTTCCCGGCAGCAAGACGGGCCGCGCTGGTTCAATGAGCCGCAGCGTCTTCCTCATCGGCGCAGGACCGGGCGACCCGGAGCTGATGACGCTCAAGGCGGCGCGCGCGCTCGGCAAGGCCGACGTCGTGCTGATCGACGACTTGGTGAGCCGAGGCTGCCTGGCCCACGCCCGGTCGGACGCGAAAGTGATCGAGGTCGGCAAGCGCGGCGGCTGCAAGGCCACGCCGCAGGAGTTCATCGAGCGCCTGATGGTGCAATACGCGCGGCAGGGGAAGATTGTCGCCCGCCTGAAAGGCGGAGATCCATTCATCTTTGGCCGTGGCGGCGAAGAGCTGGCGGCACTGCGCGCCGCCGGTATCGATGTGGAGGTCATTCCGGGCATCACCGCCGGCATCGGCGCGCCCGCCACGCTCGGCATTCCGGTGACCCATCGCGATGTGGCGCGCGGTGTGATCTTCGTCACCGGCCACACCAAGGACGGTACCGAGCCGGACTGGCCGGCTCTAGCGCGCACCGGCTTGACGCTCGTGATCTACATGGGGATCACGCGCTTGCCCGAGATTACGGCCGCGCTGCTGCAGTCAGGCATGTCTGCAGACACGCTCGCCTGCGCAATCGAGAACGGCACGCTACGCAACCAGCGGCACGTCATCGCGCCGCTAGCGCTGCTGCCACGGAGCGCCGCCGCTCTCTCGAGTCCGGCGATCATCGTGGTCGGCGACGTAGTTCGCTTCGCCCGAATGGCCGCGGCACAGCCGCACGCGAAGGCGGCATGAGGGTCGTCGTCATCGGCAACGGCATGGTGGGCCAGCGCTTCCTGGAGCAGCTCGTCTCCCGCGGCGATGATTTCGAGATCACCGTGTTCTGCGAGGAGCCGCGCCCCGCATACGACCGCGTGCAGCTCACGAGCTTCTTCTCTGGCAAGACCGCGGACGACCTTAATCTGGCACCGCGCAAATTTTTTCAGGACAGTAAAGTCACCCTGCGCTTGAACGACGCCGTGCTCGCGATCGACGCGCAGCGCAAAGTGCTGCGCTCGGCGCGCTACCGCGAGGTGCCGTACGACAAGCTGGTGCTGGCGACGGGCTCCTATCCGTTCGTGCCACCGGTGTCGGGCAGGGACCGGCGCGACTGCTTTGTCTATCGCACCATCGAGGACCTCGAGGTGATCACAGCCTCGGCGCGGCGCTCGAAAGTCGGCACCGTGATCGGGGGCGGCCTCCTCGGCCTTGAAGCGGCGAAGGCGCTGCAGGATCTCGGGCTCGAGACGCACATCGTGGAGTTCGCGTCGCGCCTGATGGCGGTGCAGCTCGACGATTCCGCCGGCCGGCTCCTGCGCCGCAAGATCGAGGCGCTCGGCGCACGGATCCATCTGCAGAAGAACACCAAGGAGATCGTCGACGGAGCCGACCGCCGGCAGCGGCTGGTGTTCGCCGACGGCACGCATCTGGAAAGCGATCTCATCGTGTTCTCTGCCGGCATCCGGCCGCGCGACGAGCTCGGGCGAGCCGCGGGGCTCGCCGTAGGCGAGCGCGGTGGCGTGCAGATCGACTCACGCTGCCGCACCAGCAACCCCGAGGTCGCGGCGCGCAACATCCTTGGCGAGGAGGTGCAGTTCCTCGGCGCGGACATGAGCACTAAGCTCAAGCTCATGGGCGTCGACGTCGCCTCGATCGGCGACGCGCATGGCGCGACCCCCGACGCGCTCAACTATGTCTTCACCGACGAGGCGGCTGGCGTCTATAAGAAGCTCGTCGTCTCGCCTGACCGCAAGCATGCGCTGGGCGCGATCCTCGTCGGCGACGCCTCGGATTACGGGGCGCTGCTCCAGCTCACGATCAACGGCGTGCCGCTGCCCGCGCATCCCGAGGAGCTGATCCTGCCGCTGCGAGCGGGAGGTGCCAAGGG
>VBCP01000591.1 GCA_005888925.1 Betaproteobacteria bacterium
CGACCCGATCTGCGCGCTGCAGGCGGCGATGGAAGGCTACCGCGTGGTGACGATGGACTACGCCGCCGACAAGGCCGACATCTTCGTCACCGCCACCGGCAACTTCCAGGTGATCACGCACGATCACATGAAGCGCATGAAGAACAACGCCATCGTGTGCAACATCGGCCACTTCGACAACGAGATCGACATCGCCGGGCTCAAGAAATACCAGTGGGAGAACATCAAGCCGCAGGTCGACCACATCATCTTCCCCGACGGCAAGCGCATCATCATGCTGGCCGAGGGGCGCCTGGTGAACCTCGGCTGCGGCACGGGCCATCCCTCGTACGTGATGAGCTCTTCGTTCGCCAACCAGGTGCTTGCTCAGATCGAGCTCTTCACCCACAGCAAGAACTACCCGGTCGGCGTCTACATCCTGCCCAAAGCGCTCGACGAGAAGGTGGCGCGCCTGCAGCTCAAGACGCTGAACGCGCAGCTCACCGATCTCACCGCGGAGCAGGCGCGCTACATCGGCGTGCCAAAGAGCGGGCCGTACAAGAGCGATCACTACCGGTACTGATCTGAAAATCGCCATCTTCGGCTCGGGCGGCGTCGGCGGCTACTTCGGCGCCCGCCTCGCTGCGGCCGGCCACGAGGTGCACTTCATCGCGCGCGGCAGGCACCTCGCTGCGATGCGCGAGCACGGACTGAGGGTCACGAGCGCGCTCGGCGACGCGCATATCAAGCCGGTGCGGGCGCACGAGAACCCGGCGGAGATCGGGCCGGTCGACATCGTCACCTTCGCCGTCAAGCTGTGGGATACCGATGCAGCAGCGGAGCAGCTGCGCCCGCTGGTCGCGAAGGGCGCTCACGTGATTCCGTTCCAGAACGGCGTCGAGTCGATCGACCGCCTGAAGAAGATTCTTCCGGAAACATCCGTGATGGGCGGCTCGGCGTACATCGGCACCCGCATCGCCGCGCCCGGGGTCATCGAGCACACCGGCACGATGGCGCGCCTGCGCTTCGGCGCCGTGCTGCCCTCGCAGCGGCCGGCGGCGGAGAAGTTTCTCAAGGCTTGCCAGCAGGCGGGCATCATGGCCGAGCTGGTCGACGACATCGTGCTCGTCAACTGGGAGAAGTTCGTCTTCCTCGTTGCCCTCTCCAGCGCAAGCACGGTGTCGCGCGCACCGCTCGGCGTGGTGCGCAGTGACCCGGAGCTGCGCTGGGCCTTCGAGCAGGCGATGCGCGAGACCTGGCGTCTGGGCCGCGCGCGCGGCGTCAAGCTGCCCGACGATTTCATCGACAAGCAGCTCGCGTTCGCCGAGACCTTGCCGCACGAGATGCGGCCTTCGCTCCTGCATGACCTCGAGGCCGGCAATCGCCTCGAGGCGCCGTGGCTCTGCGGCGCGGTCGCGCGCATGAGCGCGCAAGCGGGGCTCGACGCGCCGGTCAATCGCACGGTCTACGCCGCGCTCAAGCCGTTCGTTAATGGATCTTAAGTCCCGGCTCGCCGACCCGCGCGAGCCGGTCTTCCTTTACGGCACCACGCCGCCGCGCGCCGGCGCGCCGCGCCAGCAGGTCGAGGCCGCCGCCGAGAAGCTCGCCGCGCGGCTGCGCGGCCTGCCGGTCCACGGCATCGTGGTCTACGACATCCAGGACGAGTCGGGACGCACCAGCCAGCCGCGGCCGTTTCCGTTTACCGGCACGCTCGATCCGCGCCAGTACTCGGCATTGCTGCGCGAGCGCACCGGCCTTGCGCCGATCACCTACAAGGCGCTCGGCAACATGGACGAGGCGGCGTGGCAGGCCTGGCTCGTCGAATCGGCACAGGCGGACCTGCGCCTGGTCTCGGTCGTCGGCCGCCCGACCTCGGGCATCAAGTACCCGCTCGCGCTTTCGCGCGCGGTGCGCCTCGCCGCCGAGCATCCCGCGCGCTTCACGGTCGGCGGTGTGGTGATCGCCGAGCGCCACAACGACGAGCGCAGCGAAGCGGCGCGCCTGCTCGCCAAGGCGGTCGAGGGCTGCGGCTACTTCATCTCGCAGGCGGTGTACCACGCGCCGCCGACGCAGCGCCTGCTGCGCGACTACCTGCGCGACTGCCGCGGCGCCGGCATCCCGCCGCGGCGCGTGGTGCTCACCTTCGCGCCCTGCGGCCGCGAAAAGACCATGGCGTTCATGCGCTGGCTCGGCGTCAACATCGCGCCGGAGACCGAGGGCGCGATCCTCGGCGCCGCCAACCCGATAGCCAAGACGATCGAGATCTGCCGCGACAACCTGCGGCGCATCCTCGACCAGCCCTACGCGGATCAGATACCGCTGGGCGTGAACGTCGAGAGCGTGTCGATCAACCGCGACGAGATCGACGCGAGCGTCGAGCTGGTTCATTCCCTGCGCGAGGTGCTGCAAGCGAAATGAGCGCGCAGTTCACCGCTCATGTCACTGAGCTGCTCGGCGGACTCGGACGCCTGCAGGCAAAGCCGATGTTCGGCGGCCATGGCCTGTACTGCGGCGGGGCGTTCTTCGCCTTCGTGCTCGACGACATCCTGTACTTCAAGGTGGACGCGCAAAGCCGGCCGCTGTTCGAGCGCGCCGGCTCGACGCCGTTCGTCTACCTGAAGAGAACTACGCGCCCATCGGTCAACTACTATCGCGCGCCCGCCGATGCGCTTGAATCTCCGGACGCGGCGATGCGCTGGGCACGCGAAGCGTTGCGCGCCGCTATCGCAGCAAGATCTTCGCCGCCGGCCCGGCGCGCTCG
>VBCP01000590.1 GCA_005888925.1 Betaproteobacteria bacterium
GAAGGAAGGCTATGCATTCCTGCACTCGATCAAGGTGATCGAGTCCCCGGAGATGCCGCAGAACGCGATCAACCCCGAGCCGCTGGCGAAGGCGATGAAGGAGATGGGCGTGAAGGCGCCGCTCGGCGAGATCCGCGGCCAGCCGGCGAGCGCCTACAAGAAGTAGGCATGGCCGCGCGCTGCGTCTGGGACTTCACCACCGGCGACGCGCGCCGGTTCTGCGACCGGCTCTCGCTCGTGATCGATTCGGCCGAAGACTTCGCGAAGCGCGGCATCGAGTCCGATTTCGTGCTGCTGCTGCACGCGGGCGCCACGCAGTTCGGCGCCCGCACCTTGCGCGGCACGAAGTTCGACAAGCCCGACGCCGCTGACCTTGCGCCGGCGCACGAGTTGCTGCAGCGCTTCGCCGGCATGGGCGGACGCATCGTGGTCTGCGGCATCGCGATGGAACGCTCGGCCATCGCCGAAGACAACGTCATCGACGGCGCCACCATCGAGCGCAACGTCTTCGTGAGCTCGGTGGCGCTGCAGAACCGCGGCTACGCCTACATGCCGATCTCGTGAAGCTCTGCATCGTCTCCGACAGCCACGACCGCGCCGACCCGCTCGCGCAGGCGGTGGCGAAGGCGAAGGAGCAGGGCGCCGAGGTCGTGATCCACTGCGGCGACGTGATCGGCACGCAAACCCTGCGTGCGGCGATGGCGGTGGGCCTGCCGATGCACGTGATCCACGGCAACAACCTGGGCGATCCGGTCTCGCTCTCGCGCTGGGCGCGCGACAGCGGCGGCAAGCTGCACTACCACGGCCCGGACGCGCGCCTCGAGCTCGACGACAAGCGCATCTTCGTCGTGCATTACCCCGAATACGGCTACGCCATGGCCTGCACCGGCGACTGGGACCTGGTGTGCTGCGGCCATTCGCATGAGGCGGGGGTGCAGCAGGTCCGGAATGTCAAAGGCGGCAGCACCTGGCTGGTGAATCCCGGCACCGTCGCCGGGCTGGCCGCGCCTGCCACCTGGCTGCTCGCCGATCTCGCGGCGATGCGCTTCGATTCGCAGTTTCTATAGCCGCATAGCCCCTTTTTGGGCGCGAGGAGGGGTTTCGATGTTCACCAGCAATCCGTTCGCCGAGCTTTCGGCGTCCCTACCGCCTGCCGTCATGCAGGCCTATGTCGTCGTCATGATCGTCCTGGTCGCAGCGGGGACGCTGTTCGACGTCGTGCACAAGGGGAGCGCCAGGTATTTTTTCGATAACTGGCGCAAATCGAAGAGCAAGGGGCCGCAGGTCGGTGGCGGCGAACTGGTGTCGATCGCCGTCCAGACCGCCGTCGTGGACGTCCTCGCGTCCGGGGAATTCTGCAACGCGCGCCGCCGCGTCGCCCATCTGCTCACCATGTACGGGTTCGTGCTCCACGTCATCAGCACCGTCGTCATGGTGTTCCGCTATGCCACGCCGGCGACGCCGGGGCCGGACGTCTGGCCGGTGCTCTGGTGGATCGGCGGCCTGATGATTCTCGTCGGCGGCTACTGGTTCTGGTTCTTCATCCGGGTCGATGTCGCCGCCGAGGGCAGCTCACCGTTCCGCTTGATGCGCGCGGATCTTTTCGTCCTCTCGCTGCTCGCCAGCGTGACGCTCGGCCTGATCTGGGCCTACGCCCAGACGCGCGGCAGCTCCTGGTCGCACGCGTGGTTCGCGTTGTACGTCATAGCAACGACGGTGCTCTTCGGATCGGTACCGTGGTCCAAGTTCGCGCACATGTTCTTCAAGCCCGCCGCGGCGTTCGAGAAAAGGGTCTCCTACGCAAACGGCACCAGGAGCAACTTGCCCGCCGCCGCCGACAAGCCCGAGCAGTTCGGCAGCGCTCGCACTGCGCCGCGTCACTACTAGGGAGGAAGAAAAACCATGCCGACCTTCGTTTACATGACCAAGTGCGACGGCTGCGGGCACTGCGTCGACATCTGCCCGTCCGACATCATGCACATCGACAAGACCTACGCCCCGCTGGGGCACAGCGTCCGGGTGCTGCGGGAAGAGGCGAAGGCGACCATCTCGTGGAAGCTCAAGTTCCGCGACGGCCGCGAGAAGAACTTCGTCTCGCCGATCCGCACGACGCCCTGGGGATCGATTAAGGGGCCGGCCGAGTATCCCGCGCCAACTCCCGAGGATTTCGCGAGGCAGGAGCTCGCGCATGAGCCAGATGCGCTCAACACCAATAAGCCGCTGCCGGCGCTGCGTCGCGAGCAGCTAAAGAAGGGCTTGGTCTGATGGGCCTCTTCGGCGGGAGGAAGACCGTATTCGTCGACGCGGACATCCTCGTCATCGGCGGCGGCATGGCCGGTTGCGGGGCGACCTACGAATCGCGCTACTGGGGACGCGACCTGAAGATCGTCTGCGTCGAGAAAGCCAACATCGAGCGCAGCGGCGCCGTCGCCCAGGGTCTCTATGCGATCAACTGCTACATGGGCATGCAGTGGGGCGAGAACCAGCCCGAGGACCATGTCCGCTACGCCCGCAACGACCTCATGGGCCTGGGAATGGGGCCTGCCGATCATGAAGGACCCGAAGACCGGCCGCTACCAGCGCGAAGGCAAGTGGCAGATCATGATCCACGGCGAGAGCTACAAGCCGATCGTCGCCGAGGCCGCGCGCAAGGCCGCGACCGAGGTCTACAACCGGATCATGGTCACGCATCTGCTGATGGACGCAGGCAACGCCAAGCGCGTCGCCGGCGCCGTCGGCTTCAACGTTCGCACGGGCGACTTCCATGTGTTCCGCGCGAAGGCCGTCATCGTCTCCGCCGGCGGCGCGTCGCACATCTTCAAGCCGCGCTCGGTGGGCGAAGGAATGGGGCGCACCTGGTATGCGCCCTGGAGCAGCGCGTCCGCCTACGCGCTGCCGATCGAGGTCGGCGCCAA
>VBCP01000592.1 GCA_005888925.1 Betaproteobacteria bacterium
TGCCCGCTTGATGACGAAACCCATCAGCCAGAGCGGCATCACCGCGTTCAGCTCGAAAGATCGCGACAGCTCATCCGCATCCAGGCTCTGCACGCGCCCGGCGAGGCCGATCGCCGCGTTGTTCACCAGCCCGACGCGCTGCCAGGCGCGCTCATCGAGCGCCCGGCCGAACTCGCGCTCGATCGCTGCCGTCGCTTTGCCGACATCGGAAAGATCGAGCGCCAGATGCTGGTAGCGCTCGCCGCCGATCTTTGCCGGGCGGCGCGCCACGCCGACGACCTGCCAGCCGCGCTGCACCAGCTCCTTGGCGACGGCGGCGCCGATGCCCGAGCTCGTGCCGGTGACGAGAGCGATGTTCATGTCAGCTCCTTGTTGCGTGCGCGCACAGACGCGCCGGAGATTTCAAGCTCGCCGACCGCAATCGGCAATGTGAAGCGCCGCGGCCCGGCACTTCCGGGATTCACGTACAGCACGCCATCGCGCTCCTCGATCCGCGGCTTGTGCGAGTGCCCCGACACCACGACGCGCACTCCCGGCTGCAGTCGAAGCTCCGAGACATCGTGCAGCACATGTATCGTCACGCCGTCGATCTCGACGTTCGCCATGTCCGGTACCGCGCTCGCCCAGCCGGCGCGGTCATTATTGCCGCGCACCGCCGTCACCGGCGCGAGCGTGCGCAGCGCCTCGAGTATGCCCGGGTCTCCGATGTCGCCGGCATGCACGATGTGGTCGGCTCCGCGCAGATACTCCAGCGCTTCCGGGCGCATCAGCCCGTGAGTATCCGAAATCAGTCCTACCCGCGCCACATCACCAGAGCGGCTTGCTCAGATTTTCGGTGAACGAGGCAAACATGAGGTTGAAGCTGATGCTGATCCTTTCTTCGTCGCTGGCGGTGGCCGCGACGGAATGCTCCAGATAAGACGGAAACATCAGCAGCGTGCCGTCGGTGACCTTGACCACCACCTGATCGGTATTCTCCGCCGTCAGCTCGACCACCGGCGGCCGGATGACGGCGGCCTGAGGCCGGGGGTCGTGAAAGTTGATGCTGTCCGCGCCCGGGTGCGTCCTGACGTAGTACACGCCGCTCAGAAAATTGTTGGGGTGGCTGTGCGCCCGGTGCGCGGCGCCGTTCGCGAGGACGGTGGCCCAGCAGCCGGTGATCTCGAGAGCGTCGTAACCGATGCGCAGGAATCGCAGCACACTGCGCGCCGCATCGGCGACGCAGGCCACGAGATCGCGGAAGTCTTCACGCTCGTGCAGCGCCTGCTCCGACTGCCAGCCACGCCCGGGCTCGAGCTTGGGCAGGCCGCGCCTGAGCGCTTCGAGCGCGCCCAGGATCTTTGCGTCGATCTCCTCGCGTACCTGCGGCTTGAGACGGATCTTCCACAGCAGCGTCGGGAACATCGGCACGACCTCCGACGCTTCGATCCAGCGCTCGCTTGCCCGCGCCATCGCAGTCGCGCTACAGGATGAAGCTCACCGTGCCGAGCGACGCGAGCTCCATGGCGTCGAGGAACGCCTCGCGCGACTTGATTCTGAATCTTCCATCCCGTGTTTCCAGGGTGAAGCGGTAGCGACCCACATACTGGCGCACGTCCTCGTTGCCGCGGAAGCGGTAAATGACGAAGTTCGCCTCGACCAGCAGCGGGTTCTGCTCGACGATGCGCACGTTGGAGATCAGCCGCCGCGTGCGCGAGCGCGGCGACTCGGCGTGCGCGTGCGGGTCCTTGAGGCGTGTCACGCGGGCGCGGATGCGGCGGATGTCGTCGGCAATGGTGAAGAGCGCGCTCTTCGGATCCGAGTCCGGCCGGTCGTTGGACGGCACGCGGTAGGTCGCCTCCTCGGTGAGGAGCTCGAGCCACTCGTCGAGGCGCCACGCATCGAGCAGCGCCGCCTCGTGGTACAGGAAGTCCTCGACCTGGGCGCGCCCGATTTCTTTCATGCGGCGCGCATCAGCTTGTCCCATTGGACCCAGAAGGCGCGCAGGTGCGCCTCGTCGGTGTTGAGCTGCTCGCCCTCTTTCGCGATGCCACGCGACAGCGGCGACCATTGCACTTCCTTATAGGCACCGAGGCCGATCTGCACCGATTCGAGCGCCTCGATGTCGTCCGGCGTGGCGAAGCCGCCGGGGCCGTAGAACGTGAGGAAGCTGTCGAGCCGCACCTGGCGCGCGAGCGGCGACTCCTCCACCGGGCCGAGCGCCCAGGCGCGCACGCGCATGCGATCGGGCGCGGTCGGCTGGAAGCTGCGCACCGAGACCGACGAGCCGTCCAATAAAACCAAATTGGGAAAAACGACCAGGTTGCGATTCGTATCCGCGACACGCTTGGCGCGGCTCTCGCCCAGGCGCTGCACCAGCTCGGCGCGGATGCGCTCGAGCTCAGGTCTGGCCGCGTCGCCGTAGATCGGGATCCACGCCGCGACCGGGCGGCCGCGGAAGTTGACGTTGTCCGTCGTGCCATGACCGTTGCCGAGGTCCTTGCCGAGGCCATGCGACGGCAGCACGTGCCCCTTCTCCGGCCGCTTGATCTCGACGCCCGAGCTCTTCAGGTAATCGAGCCACGTGGCATGCGTGGTCAGCAGATGGTAATCGTCGAAGCTGTTCTCGACCAGCAGCTTCCAGCCCATGGCGCCCGACCGCATGCGCGTGCGCGCCTGGGCGCTCGGACCGGTCGAGGAAACGCCGCTCGCGCGCCAGGTTCGTCTCGACAGCTTCCTCACCTTCTATGGCCCTGGCGGCTTCGCCACGCCCGACGACATCGAGGCCCTGGAATCCGTGCAGCAAGGCCTCGGCAGCTACAAGGAAGTGCAGAGCCGTGATAGAAGCAGGTGTAGCGCTCGGCATTGCCTTCGGGCTCGCGGCACACCACCGTGCCGCGATGACGGCAGGTGTTGAGAAAGACGCGCAGCTCGTTCGCGCTGTCGCGGCACAAGAGAATCGGGCGGCCGCAGATCGTGCGGGTGCGGAAGTCGCCGGGCGCGCGCACCTCGGACTCGTGCCCGACATAGAGCCAGCAGCGCTCGAAGACGCGTTCCCGCTCGGCGGCGAAGATCGCGGGATCGACCAGCGCGGCGCGGTTGATTTCGAAACGCATCGCCTGAGGTTCGTTCAGGACCAGCGGCGTGGCGCGCATGCTTCCATAATATTGGCATGACGCGCCTGCTGGCTGGACTGTTTCTCGCCTGCGCGGCCTCTGCCGCAGCGCAGGACTATCCGTCGCGGCCGATCCACATCATCGTGCCCTACACGCCCGGCACCGGCGCCGACATCCTGTCGCGCGTGCTCGGCCCGAAAGTCGCGGAGCGCTGGAAGGCGGCGGTGGTCACCGACAACCGCCCGGGCGCGACCGGCAACATCGGCGCGGCCGAGGCGGCGAAGGCGGCGCCCGACGGCTACACGCTGCTCCTCACCGCGACCTCGTTCACCACCAACCCGGCGCTCAACCCGGCGCCGTTCGATCCGGTGAAGGACTTCGCGCCGATCGCGCTCCTCGCGACCGGCGCACTTGGCGTCTACATTCATCCGCAGGTGCCGGCGAAGACGGCGCGCGAGTTTGTCAGCCTGGTGCGCTCCCAGCCGGGCAAGCTCTATTACTCGTCGCCCGGCAACGGCGGGCCGCAGCATCTCGCGATGGAGCTCCTCAAGCTCGAGACCGGCATGGACATCGTCCACGTGCCCTACAAGGGCGCGGCGGGCGCGATCTCCGATCTCATCGGCGGCCATGTGCAGGCGATGATCTCCGCGCTGCAGACCGTGTCGCCGCATGTGCAGTCGGGACGCCTGCGCATGCTCGCGGTGATGAGCGCGCGGCGCTCGGACGCCTTCCCCGACGTGCCGACGCTCAAGGAAGCGGGACTGCCCGACCTCGAGGTCGAGACCTGGTATGCGATCTTCGCGCCCGCGGGAACGCCGACCGCAATCGTGGCGCGCGTGAACAAAGAAATGAATGAGCTGCTGAAGGAAGCCGACGTGAAGGACGTGATCGCCAAGCAGGGCCTGGTGCCCGAGGGCGGCGCGCCGGAGGCGCTCGGCGAGCGGGTGAAGCGCGAGCTCGCCTCGTGGACCCGCGTCGTAAAAGCGGCAGGAATCAAGGCGGACTGACATGGACCATTTCGACGATCTCGTTGCTGCCTATCGCATCCTCGCCGAGTACGGCGTGATCGACGCCTACGGCCACGTCAGCCTGCGCTCGCCGACCAATCCCCAGCGCTACTACCTCGCCCGCTCGCTCGCACCGGAGCGCGTGCAGGCCGAGGACATCCTCGAGTACGACCTCGACTCCAATCCGCTCGACGCGCGCGGGCGCGAGTCGGTGACCGAGCGCTTCATCCACGGCGAGATCCTCAAGGCGCGCCCGGACATCATGGCGGTCGTGCACAACCATTCGCCTTCGGTCGTTCCCTTCAGCGTCACCGGCGTGCCGATGCGCGCGCTCTGGCACATGGCGGCGTTCATCGGCGATGGCTTGCCGAACTGGGAGATCCGCGACGTGCGCAAGGGAACGGATCTTTTGGTCAGAGATGCCCAGCTCGGCAGCTCGCTCGCGAAGACCCTGGGCGCGAAGCCCGCGGCCCTGATGCGCGGCCACGGCTCGGTCACCGTCGGCGAGAGCCTGCCGCGCGCCGTCGGGCGCAGCGTGTACCTCGAGCTGAGCGCGCGCATGCAGATGCAGGCGCTCGCTCTTTCGCAGAAGGTGAACTACCTCGACGAGGCCGAGGTGCGCGCGTCGACACCGCACCAGGACTACAAGCGCGCCTGGCCGATGTGGCGTGAGAAAGCGCTCGCTCGGGCGAAGGCCGAGAGAAAATAGGGACAGTCCCTATTTAAATCCATGACTGCAGATCTCTGCGCGCTCAGCGCCACGGCGCTGCTCGACGCGTATCGCAAGCACGAGCTGTCGCCGGTCGAAGTAACGCGCGCGGTGCTCGAGCGCATCGGGAAGCTCAATCCGGTGCTGAACGCGTTCAACCTGGTGTCCCAGCGCGCGATGGACGATGCAAAGGCGTCCGAAGCGAGATGGATGTCCGGGCAGCCGAAGGGATTGCTCGACGGCGTGCCGGTGTCGATCAAGGACATCATCCTCACCAAGGGATGGCCGACGCTGCGCGGCTCGAAGACGGTGGATCCCAAGGGACCATGGAACGATGATGCGCCGGCCACTGCGCGGCTGCGCGAGCACGGTGCGGTGCTGCTCGGAAAAACCACGACGCCGGAGTTCGGCTGGAAGGGCGTGACCGACAGCCCGCTCACTGGCATCACGCGCAATCCCTGGGATCCGAAGAAGACGCCGGGCGGCTCCTCGGGCGGCGCCGCGGCAGCGGTCGCCTCCGGCATGGGACCGCTCGCGGTGGGCACCGACGGCGGCGGCTCGATCCGCATCCCGTGCAGCTTCACTGGTCTCTTCGGCCTCAAGGCCTCATTCGGCCGCGTGCCCGCGTGGCCGCTCTCGCCGTTCGGTACCGTGGCACACGTCGGACCGATCACGCGCAGCGTGAGCGATGCGGCGCTGATGCTCAACGTGCTCGCGCTGCCCGATGCCCGCGACTGGCACGCGCTGCCGTTCGATGCGCGCGACTGGCGCACCGGCCTCGACCAGGGCATCAGCGAGCTCCGAATCGCTTACTCGCCGGATCTCGGCTACGCCAAAGTCGATGCCGATGTGGCGGCGCTCGTGCGCAAGGCCCTCGATGTATTCACCGACCTCGGCGC
>VBCP01000125.1:0-11159 GCA_005888925.1 Betaproteobacteria bacterium
CTGCCGAAGCTCGCGCTCATCGTGGTCGACGAAGAACACGACAGCTCGTTCAAGCAGCAGGAGGGCTTGCGCTATTCGGCTCGCGATGCCGCCGTGTATCGCGCCAAGCTCGCCGGCTGCCCGGTGGTGCTCGGCAGCGCGACGCCATCGCTCGAGAGCTGGTACAACTTCCGCCAAGGCCGCTACGAGCGCCTCGAGCTGCGGCGTCAGGCTGATCTCCGGCACGAGGACGAGCGCCTGGCCGCCGTGCTCGAGCACACGCGCGATGAGGTGCAGGTAAACCTCGGTCTTTCCGCTTCCCGTGACCCCATGCAGCAGCACCGCGGCGAACCGGTCCAGCTTCTGGGCGATCGTTTCGACCACGCGGGCCTGGTCGGGAGCGAGCACATGCGTCGGCGCGAAACGAGCCGAGGCTGCGAAGGGCGAGCCATTGAGTGCCTTGCGCGGCAACGGCTTGACGGAACGCAGGCGCGGCGGCAGCGCCGCGATCACCGTCTCGCCGAGCGGACGCTGGTAGTACGCCGAGAGGAAGCGCATCAGCTCGAGCCATTCGGCGGGAAGGCGCGGCGCGTCGCTGCGCACATCGACGATCGCTTTCAAGCGATCGCGCGCGAGCTCGCTCGCGCTTTCGGCGTCGATCACGACGCCGGTGTGATTGCGGCGGCCGAGCTGCACGGTCACGCGGTCGCCCGATGCGACGCTTGCGCCTTCCGGCAGCGCGTAATCGAACAGCCGCGGCAGGGGCACGTCGAGTGCTACGCGCACGCAGGAATTTCCCCGCTCGGGCAAGGACTTAGAATTTGTGGATAAAACTGTGGGTAAGCGCTTCATACCTACGTAACATGCTCCATCGCCCCCAGTTTCGCATAGCGATTCTGCTGTTGAAGGGGCGTTTTGCCTTCTTTTTTCAGCAAGTTACGGAGCCGTAGCTAGGGAACGACAGCACCGCCGGGCTTTCCACGGCAATCGGCCAAATTTGTGCATAAGTCAACCAGGGATGTTGTTTTTCGCCCGAGCGCTACTGTAAGCGCGCACTTCGTCTACAAGCGCAGCGACTGTCTCGACGGGCGTGTTCTGCGCAATGCCATGTCCGAGATTGAATATGTGCCCGGGCTCGGCGCCGAAAGCATCGAGGACCGCGCGCGCGGCGGCGCGCACTGATTTTTCCGGCGCGAACAGAGCGGCGGGATCGAGATTGCCTTGCAGAGCGACGCGGCCCGCGGCGAGCTTGCGCGCGTAGCGCGCATCGGTGCTCCAGTCGAGACCGATGGCGGTGGCGCCGCTCGCCATCATCTCCCGCAGCCACGGACTGCCGCCTTTGGTGAACAGGATCGTCGGAACGGCGAGCGCCTTAACTATGGGCCGTACGTACGCGAGCGAGAAAGACTCATAGTCATCGTGCGCGAGGATGCCGCCCCAGGTGTCGAAGATCATCGCGACCTGGATGCCGGCTTCGACCTGCGCCTTCAGGTAATCGGTAACCGCGCGCGCATTGACTTCGAGGATGCGCTGAAGCAGATCCGGTCGCGAGTGCCGCATCGTCTTGACGCTGCGCCAGTCGTCGCTGCCCGAGCCTTCGATCATGTAGCAAGCCAGCGTGAACGGGCTGCCCGCGAACCCGATCAGCGGCACGCGCTCGCGCAGGTCGTGGCGAATCTGGCGCACGGCATCGAGCACATAACCGAGCTCCCTCGTCGGATCGGGCGCGGCGAGCGCGGCGATCTGGCGCTCGTCGCGCAGCGGGCGCTCGAAGTGCGGGCCCTCGCCTTCGGCGAACTGCAGGCCGAGACCCATCGCATCCGGAATCGTCAGGATGTCGGAGAACAGAATCGCCGCGTCGAGCGGGAAGCGCTCGAGCGGCTGCAGCGTCACCTCGGTGGCAAGCGCTGGCGTCTTCGCCAGCCTGAGGAAGCTGCCGGCCCTGGCGCGCGTCGCATTGTATTCCGGTAGATAGCGGCCGGCCTGGCGCATCAGCCAGATCGGCGTGTGCTCGGTGGGCTGCCGCGCGAGCGCTCGCAGCAGCGTGTCGTTCTTCAAATGAGGCGGTCCGTGATGTACTCCCACTCCGCCGCGCTCACCGGCGTGATCGACAAGCGGTTGCCCGGGCGCAGCAGGATCATTTTGACCAGGGGCTTTTGTTGCCGCAGCTCGGCGAGCGGCACGAGCCGCGTCTTGCGCAACGCGCGCACATCCACGTTGACCCAGCGCGGCTCGGCTTTTTTCGCCCCTGGATCGTAGTACGGGCTCTTCTTGTCGAACTGGCTGGCATCGGGGTAGGGCGCCGAGGCGACCTCGGCGATACCGGCGATGCCGGGCTGCGGGCAGCTGGAATGGTAGAAGAACACGCCGTCGCCGATGCGCATCTTGTCGCGCATGAAATTGCGCGCGGTGTAGTTGCGCACGCCGCTCCAGACGGTCTTTTGGCCCGGCGCAGCGAGCACGTCGTCGATCGAGCACTCGTCGGGCTCGCTCTTCATCAGCCAGTAATTCATTTCTTGAGCGAGGGAGGAGCGTCCCCCGCTTGTGCCGGTGGGCTCGGCTCCCGAACCCTGGCTAAACAGGGTGGTCGCTTTCCGGTCACATCAGGTTCGTCCGGCACGCGAAGCGCGGGGGACGATCACAACAGTGACACTAGGCCGCAACCGAAGGAAGCTATCGGTTCGAGAAGTATGAGCCCTGTCGTGCACAGCAGGGAACAGGACTCTTTTAGAACAACTTTTCCTGTTTTGCAATCGCTTCGTCGAGGCGCGATTCGATCGCCGAGATGCGCCGCTTCGCTTGCCCTATGTCGAAGCCCGCGCCGAGCCGCACGCTTAGCAATTCATGCGCCACGTTGAGCGCTGCCATCACCGCGATGCGTTCCGCGCCCATCACCTTGCCGGCGCGGCGGATCTCATTCATCTTGCCGTCGAGATAGGCCACCGCCTGCATCAGCGCCTCGCGCTCGTCGTCCTCGCAGGCTACGCGGTAGGTGCGGCCCAGGAGCTGTACCTCGACGGTCTTGGCCGCTTCAGCCATCAGCCGGGCAGACGATTGAGCAGGCCTTCGAGCCGCGATTTGGCGCCGTCGATTTTCTCGTGCAGCCGCTTCGCGTCGTTCTGCGCCGCGGCGAGTTGCTGGCGCAGCGCGCTGTTTTCGGCGCGCAGCCGCTCGCACAGTTCGACGAACTGCTCGACCTTCGCCTCCAGCGAATTGAACTCGGCCTCCACCGCCGCGACTATGTTGCAAATTTCACGTTGCGTCAAGAAGTAACGACGGCTTTTGCATGTACTTCATGACCTTGCGCACGGGCCATCGATTAACATGCGTGCGCTGCCAGGTGTTCGGGAAACGGGTGAAAAGCCCGTACTGCCCCCGCAACGGTAAGCAGAGAGTCATCTCAAGGTTCTGGCCACGGCGCCGCCTTTTACACGGCGTTGCTGGAAGGTCGAGATGCCATGCCTGCGAGTCCGGAGACCGGTCTGGAAGCCTTCTCAACCACTTATGGGCGTCGGGGAAGACGCCAGGGAGGTTTCATATGCTGCGCCTCATCGCCGGCTTCCTCGCCGGCTCTTGCATTTGCCTTTGCTATGCGCAAGACGACACCATCGTCATCACCGCTACGCGCTTTCCGGATTCCAAGCGCGATCTGCCGGTAGGCGTCACCGTAATCACGGCCGATGACATCCGCAAAAGCGCTTCATCGAATCTCGGCGACATCCTGGCGCAATTCGGCCTGTTGCAGATCCGCGACCTCGCGGGAACGCAAAACCCGCAGGTCGACCTGCGGGGCTTCGGCATCACCGGCGACCAGAACACGCTGGTGCTGCTCGACGGCCTGCGGCTCACCGAGAGCGATCTCGAATCCGCGCAGCTCTCGGCGATCCCGCTCGAATCCATCGAGCGCATCGAGATCGTTCGCGGCGGCGGCGCGGTGCCTTACGGCGCCGGCGCCACCGGCGGGACGATCAATATCATCACGCGCCGCGGCCGTCCCGGCGAGCTGCGCGCGCATGCGCTTGCACGCGCGGGAGGGTTCGGCACCGAGGAGGCGCGCGGCGGTTTCTCGCGCCAGGGCGAGACCTTCGGCGGCAGCCTCGCCGCCTCGTACGAGGACACCGAGGGCTACCGGCGCAACAGCCGCTATCGCCAGCGCAACGCGATCGGCCGCCTGGACGCCGAGCTACCGAACGGACGGGCGTATTTGAAGGTGGGCGTGGATGAGCAGCGCCAGCGCCTGCCTGGCGCGCTCACCGAAGCCCAGATCAACGCCGATCCGCGCCAGACGCGCACGCCGGACGACTGGCGAGAGCGCGACGGTGCGCATCTGGCGCTGGGCGGCACGCACAACATTGGCCGCTACGAAGTGTCCGCGGACCTTGGCTACCGGCAGCGGACCACCAAGGCGTTCTTCGCCGCATTCGGCGGCTTCTTCACCGACACCGACGCCAACCTGTGGAGCTTCACGCCGCGCGCGAAGCTCGCTTTCGATGCGCTCGGGCGCAAGCACGATCTCATCGTCGGTGCCGACTTCGAGCGCTGGGATTACGACACGCTCAGCGCGTCGGGCCCGGCGAGCACGGGCGCGCCCTTTTCGCGGCGCCAGGGCGAGCAGGACAGCGTGGGCTGGTATGCGCAGACGAACTTCTGGGTGGCGCCGCGCACGCGCGTGGTGCTCGGCGGGCGCACGCAACGCATGGCGCAACGCCTGACCGAGGAAGTATTCCCGGTCGATGATCGGCGCACGGCCGACCGCCTGGAAGCCTACGAGGCGGCGCTGCGCCACAGCTTAGGCACCGGCTGGTCGGTCTACGCCAAGTATGGCAAGAGCTTCCGGGTGGCGAATTTCGACGAGAACGCGTGCTTCTTTCCGCCCTGCGCGCCGATCCTGCTCAAGCCGCAGACGGCGCTCGGCTCCGAGCTGGGCTTCGAGTATGAGAACGCTAGGCTGCGGCTGCGCACAAGCGTTCACGAGATCCGCCTCGACAATGAGATTTACTTCAGCCCGCTCACGTTCTCGAACATCAATCTCTCGCCGACCGAGCGACGCGGGCTTGAGCTCGAGGCGCTGTGGCAGACCACGCCCTCGCTCGATCTGCGTGCCGGGCTCGCCTTCCAGCAGGCGCGCTTTCGCTCGGGGGTCTACGGCGGCGTCGATGTCAGCGGCAAGACGGTGCCGGTCGTTCCTGAAGTGCTCGCGACTGCGGGCGCCTCGTGGAGCTTCGCGCCGCGCAGCCGCGCGAACCTCAACGTGCGTCACGTCGGCAGACAGCGCTTCGATAACGATCAGGCGAATACCTTCCCGCGGCAGCAGCCCGAGTACACGCTGGCCGACGCCAAGCTCGAGCATCGCCTCGCGCCGCGCTGGGAGCTCGCGCTTGAGGTGAGGAACCTGTTCGACAAGCGCTACTTCAGCTATGGCACGGCGACCGGCGCGACGAGCTTCAGCGCGTTGCCGGCGCCTGGCCGCGCAGCCTACGCCTCGGTGGCCTGGCGGCTCGATTAAGGTACCCTCGCGGGATGGTGAAGGATGCCGTCCCGCTGGGGGAATGCGCTCGGGCGCTGGTCGTCAAGCTGCGTCATCACGGCGACGTGCTGCTCGCGGCGCCGGTGCTGAGCGTCCTGAAGGCGCACGCGCCGCGACTCGAGATCGATGCGCTGGTCTACGACGACACCGCGGCGATGCTCGAAGGCCATCCGGCGCTGGCCGAGCTGCACGGCATCGGCCGCGAGTGGCGCGAGCTTGGCGCGTGGGCGCAGCTCGCCAAGGAATACTCGCTGTCGCGCGCGCTGCGCGCTCGGCGCTATGACCTGCTGGTGCACCTCACCGAGCATCCGCGCGGCGCGTGGCTTTCACGCCTGCTCGGCGCGCGCTACAGCGTCGCGCCGCGCGTGCTCGACCGGGGCGGCTGGTGGCGCAAGAGCTTCACGCATCTCTACCCGCTGGTGCGCAATCGCCATCAGGTTGAGGTGAACCTCGATGCGCTGCGCCGCATCGGGGTTTATCCGGCGCTCAACGAGCGCAAAGTGCATTTCGTGCCGGGAGCCGATGCCGAGCACAAGGTTGCCGGGCTGGCGTTGCCGCAGCCCTTCGTCCACATGCACCCGGCGTCGCGCTGGACCTTCAAGTGCTGGCCGGCGGAGCGCAATGCGCAGCTCGCCGATCGGCTCGCCGCCGAGGGCCACCAGCTGGTGTTGACCGCCGCGCGAGAGGAGAGCGCCTTCATCGATCAGATCGTCGCCAAGACGGCAAGCAAGCCGCTCAATCTCGCGGGCAAGCTGTCGCTGAAGGAGCTCGGCGCCCTGACGGCACGCGCGCGCCTTTTCATCGGCGTCGACTCGATGCCGATGCATCTCGCCGCCGCGATGGGCACGCCGACCCTGGCGCTGTTCGGCCCATCGAGCGAGGAGCAATGGGGGCCGTGGAACGTGGAGCAGCGCGTAGTGACGAGCACGCATTCCTGCCGGCCCTGCGGCGTCGACGGCTGCGGCGGCGGCAAGCTGAGCGAGTGCCTGACGTTTCTGCCGGTGGACGCGGTGCATGCCGCAGCCCGTGAGCTGCTCGCCCCGGCGGCATGAAGCTGAAGCTCGCCATCGTACGGCAGCGCTACAACCCTTTCGGTGGCGCCGAGCGCTTCATCGCGCGCGCGCTGCCGGCGCTGGAACGCGCGGGCGCCGACGTGACCTTAATTTGCAGAAAGGAAGGTGGTTGGGGCGCGCGCCGGGTGCTGCGGGTCGATCCGTTCTACATCGGCAAGGTATGGCGCGACTGGTCCTTTGCGCGCGCGGCGCGCGCCGCGTGGCGCCGCACGGGGTTCGACCTCGTGCAATCGCATGAGCGCATCCCCGGCTGCGACGTGTATCGCGCAGGCGACGGCGTGCACCGCCGCTGGCTCGAGCTGCGTTCGCTCGCCGCGCCGCTCTTCGAGCGCCTGGGCATCGCGCTCAATCCTTACCACCGCTACGTCTGCGCCGCCGAGCGGCGCCTCTTCGAGCATCCGCGGCTGCGCGCCGTGATCTGCAATTCCCGCATGGTGAGCGAGGAGATCCGGCGCGCCTTCCGCATCGCGCCCGAGAAGCTGCATGTGGTGTATAGCGGCGTCGATCTCGCGCACTTCGATCCGCGCAAGCGCGCCGAGCTGCGCGGCAGCGCGCGCGCCGAGCTCGGCTGCCAGCCGCGCGACACGCTGTTCCTTTTCGTCGGCGCCGGCTTCGCGCGCAAGGGCCTCGGCGCGGCGATCGAAGCACTGAAGGCGGCGAACCACGGCTCCTTCTGGCTCGTCGTGGTCGGCACCGATCGCGAGAGCCGCCGCTTCGCCGCGCAGGCGGCGCCGCTTGGCGATCGCGTGCGATTTCTCGGCGGCCGCGAGGACGTGCGCCCGCTCTATGCCGCGGCCGACTGCTTTATCCTGCCGAGCCGCTACGATCCCTTTCCCAACACCGCGCTCGAAGCCTTCGCCATGGGGCTGCCCGCCATCGTGAGCTCGCGCTGCGGTGCGGCCGAGATCATCGAGCCGGGCGTGAACGGCTGGGTGTGCGAGCCCGACGATGTGGCGGGGCTCGCGCGGCTGATGCATGAAGCCGACCGCTCGATGCGCAGCGGCAGCCTGCCGCAGGCGGCGCGCGCGACCGCCGAGCGCTACGGCATGGACGAGATGGCTGGACGCCTGAACGCGCTGTACACGAGCCTCACGCAGGAGGCGGCATGACGCCGCAAAGCTCGAGCGCGCTCTACGCGCGGCTGCTCTCTTATGTGCGGCCTTACGCCAAGACCTTCGGACTCGCGGTGCTCGGCATGGTGGCCGCAGCGGCGACCGAGCCCTTGTTCCCGGCGCTGATCAAGCCGCTGCTCGACGGCGGCTTCGGCGCCAGGGCGCCGAGCACGCCGCCGATCCTCTTCGCCGGAGCGATCGTCGCGATTTTCGCCGTGCGCGGCGTGCTGACATTTACATCGTCGTACCTCATGAACTGGGTCTCCAGCCGCGTGGTGCTCGATCTGCGCACGGCGATGTTCGACCGGCTGCTCAAGCTGCCGGCGAGCTTCTATGCCGACCATACCTCCGGCTCGCTCTTGTCCAAGGTCGCCTATGACGTCGCCGGGGTCAGCGGCGCCGCGACCTTCGTCCTCACGGTGCTGGTGCGCGACTCGATCGCGGTGCTCGGACTGCTCGCGTGGCTGTTCTATCTCAACTGGAAGCTCACGCTCATCACCCTGTTGATCGCGCCGCCCATCGGCCTTACCGTGCGCGCGATCGCAGGCCGGCTGCGCCAGATGGCACGCGGCGCACAGCGCACCACCGGCGACCTGGTGCACGTGCTGCAGGAAACCATCGAGTGCCACAAGGTGGTCAAGGTCTTCGGCGGCGAGGGCTACGAGGCGAGGCGCTTCCTGAAGAGCGCCCAGACGCTGCGCGGTTTCCTGATGCGCGAGCAGATCGCCGCCGCGCTGACGACGCCGATCACGCACGTGCTCGCGGCGACCGCCGTCGCCGTGATCGTCTATATCGCAATGCAGGACACCATCGGCACGCGCGCCACGGTCGGCGAGTTCGCGTCGTTCATGACCGCGACGATGATGCTGCTCGCGCCGATCAAGCATCTTACCGAGCTCAACCCGCACATCCAGCGCGGCCTCGCGGCGGCGGAGAGCGTGTTCGGCCTGATCGACACGCCGGCCGAGGAAGACAGCGGCCACATTGCGATCGGCCGCGCGCGCGGCGAAGTGGCCTTCGACAACGTGAGCTTCACCTATCCGACACGCGTCGAGCCGGCGCTCGCCGGCGTCGAGCTGCGCATCCGGCCGGGCGAGACGCTGGCCCTCGCCGGGCCCTCGGGCGGCGGCAAGACGACGCTCGTCAACCTCCTGCCGCGCTTCTATGCGCCGGGCGCGGGCCGCGTGCTGCTCGACGGCCAGGACATCCAGGAGCTCACGCTCGAGAGCCTGCGCGCCAACGTCGCGCTCGTCAGCCAGGAAGTGGTGCTGTTCAACGATTCGATCTACGCCAACATCGCGTATGGGCGCATGGCCGGCGCACCCGAGAAGGACGTGATCGCGGCCGCCGAAGCGGCGCACGCCATGGGCTTCATTCGTGAGACGCCCGAAGGCTTGAAGACCCTGATCGGCGAGAACGGCCTGCGGCTTTCCGGCGGCCAGCGCCAGCGCCTCGCGATCGCGCGCGCGCTGCTCAAGAACGCGCCCGTGCTGATCCTCGACGAGGCCACTTCGGCGCTCGATTCGGAGTCCGAGCGCCAGGTGCAGGCGGCACTCGATACGCTGATGCGCGGGCGCACCACGATCGTCATCGCGCACCGCCTGTCCACCATCGAGCGCGCCGACCGCATCGGCGTTCTCGAGCGCGGCAAAGTAGTGGAGCTTGGCAGCCACGCCGAGCTCCTCGCGAGGGACGGCGTATACGCGCGGCTCTACCGGATCCAGTACGCCGCCGAGGGCGCGGCGGCATGAAGATAGTGCACACCGAATCCTCGCTCGGCTGGGGCGGGCAGGAGCTGCGCATCCTGTCGGAATCGCGGGGCCTCGCGCGGCGCGGGCACGAGCTGACGCTGCTTTGCCCGCTCGAGGCGCGGATCTACGCGGAAGCCCCGGCCTGGGGCTTACGCACGGTGGCCCTCCCTATAGCGACGAAGCGCATCGACGGATTGCTTGCATTGCGACGCTGGCTAAGGGCAAACCGCTGCGACGTCCTCAGCACGCATAGCTCTACCGATTCGTGGCTTGGCGCGCTCGCCACCATCGGGACGCGGCTGCCGATCGTTCGCACGCGCCACATCTCGGCGCCGGTGCCGCGCAACGCGCTCAGCCGCTGGCTCTACGGTCGCGCCGCGCGCATCGTCACGGCCGGGGAGGCGCTCAAGCGCGACTTGATCGAGCGCACCGGCGTGCGGGAGGCGCGCATCGAGTCGGTGCCGACCGGTGCCGATCCGGCGGTATACCAGCCCGGCGACAAGTACGCGGCGCGCATACACCTGGGCCTGGCAACCGATGCGATGCTGATCGGCATCGTGGCGACGCTGCGCAGCTGGAAAGGACATCGCTACCTGCTGGAAGCGCTGCCGCAGGGCGCCGCACTGGCCATCGTCGGCGACGGCCCGCAACGCGAGGCGCTGGAAGCCCAGGTGCGGGCGGCCGGCCTCCAGGGCCGGGTACGCTTCGCGGGCAATCAGCGCGACGTGGTGCCGTGGCTGCAGGCGCTCGACATCTTCGCGCTGCCGTCCTATGCCAACGAGGGGGTGCCGCAGGCGCTGCTGCAGGCGATGCTCGCCGGCCTGCCCAGCGTCACCACCGACGTCGGCGGCATTCGCGAGCTCGCCGTGGATGGAACCACTGCGCTCCTCGTGCCGCCGCACGACGTGCCGGCGCTGCGCGCGGCGCTTTCGCGGTTGATGATCGAGCCCAATTTACGGGAAACGCTGGGAGCCGCAGCGCGCCGGCACTGCGCCGAGCGCATGTCCCACGAGCGCATGCTCGACCGCATGGAGGCGGTCTACCGCGAAGCCGCGCGCGGCTACTTGGAGCGGTAGGTCTTCGGCGCCGTGGCGACGTCCGAGCGTTGGCGAATCAGATCCAGCACCGATTCATCCTGTGCCTGCTCGCCATGCGGCGCAAACAGCGCCTTGCCGCGCGTCGCGGCGCTCTCGCGCGCCGGCGTGAGGTAGTAGGTCGCGATGCTCTTGCGGTACACGCCCTCGGGGCAGGCGATCGGGTCGGGCAGGCCATGCCAGGCGTGCGTGGTATCGAAAATCACCGCGCGGTTGAACCGGCAGTCCACCGCTTTCACGAGGTCTTTGGGGCCGGTGGCCTCGGCGTCGTGGCTCCAGAGCCCGAGCGCGCCGCCCCACGCCGGGTCCCAGCCGCTCGTCAGATAGACGATCAGGTTGAGGCGCCGCTCGAGCTGCAGCTTCGGATGCAGCGAGTAGTCGAGGTGGACGTTGAGCTTGCCGCCGCGGCCATGCAGGTGCCAGCCGCCGCCGTGCAGCCCCGCGTCCGCCTGCAGACCTTCGATCGTGGTCAGCGCATGCAGGCTCGCCATGAATTCGTTGTTGAGATGGGCCAGCACCCGGTAGGTGGTCGCGGGGAAACGGTCCCAGTGATTGAGCGCGCGCTTCTCCTCTATCGGATTGCTGTATTGCATCCACGAGGGATCATCGAACGCCGGGATGTC
>VBCP01000125.1:11198-16867 GCA_005888925.1 Betaproteobacteria bacterium
GCGGAAAGGGCTGCGCCTCGGCAAAGGCGCCGCGCAGACCGTCCCAGTCGATGTCGCTCCGGATCATGCTCGAAGCGCGATTGTAATATCGCCCTGATGCCTCCTCCCAGGAGCCGCGGTCTGGAAATCGGGCTGCTGCTCGCGCTGTGCGTTTTCCTGCCGCTTTACGAAGCGCCGAAGAACCTCGCCTGGCTGGCCTATGCGCTGGTCTGGCTCGCGAACCGGGTGCGCGCGCGCGATTTCGGCGGCCGCTGGGACCTGTGGGACACGCTGATCCTCGCCTGGCTGGCTGCGGGATTCGTCATCGCCCCGTTCGCCGCCCTGCATGGCAGCGAATGGCGTGCGCCGCTCGACATCGTGCGCAACGCCGGCGTGCTGTGGATGGTGAAACGCAGCCGGCTGGCCGAAAGCGAGGCGCGGGCGGTGCTCGCGGCGCTCGTGGTATCGGTGCTGGTGGGTCTCGCCATGGGCTACGCGCAGCTCTGGAGGGGCACGACCGGCAGGCTCGAGCTCAATTCGGTCGGCCATGTCAACCATACGGCCATCTATCTCGCGATCATGCTCGGGCTTTGCGCCTCGTGGCTCTTTATCGGCCGACAGCGAACCGTGGCGGGTGCGGCCACGCTCCTGCTGCTCGTGTCGCTTTTCGTCGCCGCCAGCCGGTCGGGCGTGGTCGCAGGTCTTCTCACGCTCGCCATCCTCGCCCTCGCGTGGTGGCCCCGCTCGCGTGTTCCGGCTGCGCTCGCCGCGGCCGTGCTCGTCGCCTCGGGCCTCTTGGGCCTGCTGCGTGGCGCAGAAGTGTTCGAGAAGCATACCGAGAGCGTGCAGGCGGGCCACGCGCTCAACTATCGCGAGCAGGCCTGGAGCCTGGCGTTGTCCACCTGGCAGCGCCACCCCTGGTTCGGCGTGGGGATGGACAACTTCGCTCTGGCGAGCCGCGAGCTCCAAAGCCAGCTACTGCGGGACCTGATTCCTCATGCTCACAACCTCTACCTGAACACCCTGGCTGAGCGCGGCGTGGTCGGCGCCGCGCCGCTCGCCGCGGTGCTCATCGCCTGGGGGTGGTGGCTTTTCCGGCGACGGCCGCGCCTTGCGGATGCGGAGCAGGACTGGGTCCTCTGGGGTGCTGCCGCGACCGCCTGGGTCGTGACGGTAGTCGTCGGGATGGTGAATACCACGCTGCACCACGAGCACGGCCTGCTCGCCGCGCTGCTGCTCGGCCTGTGGCTGCCGCGAAGCGTTCGGCGATAATCGCGCATGCTCCTCGTCACCGGCGGCGCCGGCTTCATCGGCTCGAACTTCGTCGTCGCGACGCTCGCGCAGGCGGACGAGCCGATCGTCACGCTCGACAAGCTGAGCTACGCCGGCAGCCTGATGAACCTCGCCGCGGTGAGCGGCGACGCGCGCCATGTCTTCGTACGCGGCGATATCTGCGACCGCGAACTGGTGAGAGGGCTGCTGCGGAAGCACAAGCCGCGTGCGATCGTACATTTCGCCGCCGAAAGCCATGTCGACCGCTCGATCACGGGCCCGGCGGAGTTCGTGCAGACCAATGTCGTGGGCACTTGGAGCCTGCTCGAGGTGGCCCGCGCCTACTGCACCGACGATGCGTTCCGCTTTCTGCACATATCCACCGACGAGGTATACGGCTCGCTGGCAGCCGATGAGGCCGCGTTCACCGAGGAGCGGCCGTTCGCGCCGAACAGTCCGTACGCCGCCTCCAAGGCCGCGGCCGACCACCTGGTGCGCGCGTACTTCCACACCTATGGGCTGCCGGTGCTCACGACCAACTGCTCGAACAACTACGGCCCGCACCAGTATCCGGAGAAGCTGATTCCGCTGATGATCCGCAACGCGCTCGCCGGCAAGCCGCTGCCGGTGTATGGCGACGGGCGCAACGTGCGCGACTGGCTGTACGTGTCCGATCATTGCGATGCGCTGCGCCTGGTGCTCGCGAAGGGGCGGCCCGGCGAGACCTACAACATCGGCGGCGAAAGCGAGCGCGCGAACAACGAGGTGGTGCGGACGCTGTGCGCATTGCTCGACAGGGCGCGACCGCGCAAGGCCGGCTCCTATGCGGAGCTCATCGCCTTCGTCACCGACCGGCCCGGCCACGATCGCCGCTATGCCATGAACATCGCCAAGATTCGCCGCGAGCTCGGCTGGCAGCCCAGGGAGAGCTTCGAGACCGGTCTCGAGAAGACCGTGCAGTGGTACCTCGCCAACCTCGAGCGCCACTTCGCGCAGGCGGTGGCGTGAAAGGCATCCTGCTCGCCGGCGGCTCGGGGACGCGCCTCTACCCGGCGACCCATGTCATATCCAAGCAGCTGCTGCCGGTCTACGACAAGCCGATGGTGTATTACCCGCTGACCACGCTGATGCTGGCGGGTATCCGCGAGATCCTGCTGATCTCGACGCCGCAGGACACGCCGCGCTACCAGGAGCTGCTCGGCGACGGCCGGCGCTGGGGCCTGCGCTTGCAGTACGCGGTGCAGCCGAAGCCCGGCGGCATCGCCCAGGCATTCCTCATCGGCCGCGACTTCATCGCCGGCGAGCGCCTGGCGCTGATCTTGGGCGACAACATCTTCTACGGCCACGAGATGAGCACGCTGGTCAAGCCCGCCATGGAGCGCGAGCGCGGCGCCACGGTGTTCGGCTACCCGGTGAAGGACCCCGAGCGCTACGGTGTCGTGGAATTCGACGAGCACGGCACGGCGAAGAGCATCGAGGAAAAACCGAAGCAGCCGCGCTCGCGCTACGCGGTGACTGGCTTTTATTTCCTCGACGCCCGCGCGGTCGAGATCGCGGAGCGGCTGAAGCCCTCGGCGCGCGGCGAGCTCGAGATTACCGATGTGCTGGACGATTATCTCAAGCGCGGCGAGCTCAAGGCGATTCCGGTCGGGCGCGGCCTGGCGTGGCTCGATACCGGGACCCACGAGGCACTGCTCGAGGCGGCGCACTTCATCGAGACCATCGAGCGCCGCCAAGGCCTGAAGATTGCCTGCCCCGAGGAAGTCGCGTACCGCATGGGGTTCATCGACGCGCGCCAGCTCGAATGAAGCTCATCCCGACCGAGCTTCGCGAGGTCGTGCTGCTAGAGCCGAAGATCCACGAGGACCCCCGCGGCATCACCTATGAGAGCTACAACCAGCGCACGTTTCGCGAGGCGACCGGCGTCGACGCGAGCTTCGTCCAGGAAAACCGCTCGCGCTCGGTGAAGCACACCATCCGCGGCCTGCACTACCAGGTCGGCCGGCCGCAGGGCAAGCTGGTCGGCGTGCTCTCGGGTGAGCTCTACGACGTGGCGGTCGACCTGCGGCGCAGCTCGCCGAGCTTCGGCAAATGGACCGGCTTCCGGCTTTCGGGGAACGAACACCGCTATGCCTGGATCCCGTCGGGCTTCGGCCACGGCTTCCTCGCGCTCTCCGAACATGTCGAAGTGGTTTACAAGCTCTCGGAGTTCTGGGCACCCGAGCTCGAGCGCGTCATCCGCTGGGACGATCCCGACCTCGCGATCCGCTGGCCGTTCGAGGGCAAGCCGGTGCTCTCGAGGCGCGATGCGCAGGCGCCCGGCTTGCGCGAGGCCGAGGTCTTCGCGTGAAGATCCTGCTGACCGGCCGCAGCGGCCAGGTCGGCTCCGAGCTCCAAGCGGTCCTGCAGCCCGCGCTCGCCACCGACCATGCCGGCCTGGATCTCGCCGATGCGGACGCGATCCGGCGCGTCGCGCGCGAGCTCAAGCCGGACGTCATCGTGAACGCCGCGGCCTACACCGCAGTGGACAAGGCCGAGAGCGAGCCCGACCTGGCGATGCGGGTGAACGGCGTCGCGCCCGGCGTGCTTGCCGAAGAAGCGAAGCGACGCAGCGCATTGCTGGTGCATTATTCGACCGACTACGTGTTTGATGGCGCCAAGGGCTCGCCCTATGTGGAGGACGATGCGCCGAATCCGCTGAGTACCTATGGCCGCACCAAGCTCGAAGGCGAGCAGCGCATCCGCGCCTCGGGTTGCCGCCATCTGATCGTGAGGACCGCATGGGTTTACGGCCGCGGCAGCAATTTCGTCCGCGCCATCCTCAGGCAGGCGGAGAAGGGCGCGCCGCTTCGCGTGGTGAACGACCAGCTCGGCGCGCCGACCTGGGCGGCGGACATCGCCACGGTTACGGCGAGCCTGCTTACCGCCCAGGTGGAAGGCAGCTTTCACGCGTCGGCGGCGGGCGCGGCGAGCTGGTACGAGGTGGCGCTGGAAATCCTGCGGCTCGCGCATTTGTCGGCCGAGCTGCGGCCGGTGAGCACGGCCGAGTACGGCGCCAAGGCGCCGCGGCCGCGCTATTCGGTGCTCGACAACGGCAAGCTGCGCGCCGCCGGCATCGCGCCGATCGGCGAATGGCGCGCGCGGCTCGCGGTGCATCTAAAATCGGCCGCCTGATGGAATTCACCGATATCAAGACGCAGTACCGCGCGCTGAAGGACGAGATCGACGCGCGCATGCGGCGCGTGCTCGAGCACGGGCAGTTCATCCTCGGCCCCGAGGTGCGCGAGCTCGAGGAAAAACTCGCGAGCTACACCGGCGCAAGACATTGCGTCACGGTCGCCTCCGGCACCGAGGCGCTGCTGATCGCGCTGATGGCGCTCGACATCAAGCCGGGCGACGAGGTGATCACCACCCCCTTCACGTTCATCGCAACCGCCGAGATGATCGTGCTGCTCGGCGCCAAGCCGGTATTCGTCGACGTAGAAGAGGACACCGCCAATATCGACGCGTCGCGCATCGCGGCGGCAGTGACTTCGAGGACGCGCGCCATCATGCCGGTGTCGCTCTATGGCCAGCCCGCCGACATGGACGAAATCAATGCGATCGCCGCGCGCCATCGCCTGGCGGTAATCGAGGATGCGGCGCAGAGCTTCGGTGCGCTGTATAAAGGCCGGCGCAGCTGCAACCTCTCGACCATCGGCGCCACCAGCTTCTTCCCGTCGAAGCCGCTCGGCTGCTATGGCGACGGCGGCGCGCTTTTCACGAGCGACGACGCGCTCGCCAAAGCGATGCGCGAGATCCGCCATCACGGCCAGAGCGGCCGCTACCAGCACACGCGCATCGGCGTCGGCGGCCGCATGGACACGCTGCAATGCGCCGTGGTACTCGGTAAGCTCGGCCGCTTCGACTGGGAGCTCGAGCGGCGCGTGGCGCTGGCACGGCGCTACGACGAGCTGCTGGGCAGATTTCGTCCGATCCGGGTGAAGCGCGACCGGACGAGCGTCTACGCGCAGTACACCATCCGCAGCCCGGAGCGCTCACGCATCCAGGACGCTCTCAAGGCGAAGGGGATTCCTACCGCCGTGCATTACCCACAGTCTCTGCACCAGCAGCCGGCGTACGCCGCGCACTATCGCGGACTCTCGTTCCCGGCGGCGGAGAAGCTGGCGCGCGAGGTGATCAGCCTGCCGATGAGCGCGGATCTCGCCGAAAGCGACCAGGACCTGATCGCTGCGGCGCTCGTTCAGACGTTGCCGTAGCGGGTGTTGCGGATCATCGTAAAGCCCTTCACCAGCTCATCGATGCCGGCGTCCAGCGAAAACTTCGGACGCAAGCCGGTGGCCTCCATCTTGGCATTCGACACGATGTAGTTGCGCTGGTCGGGGTCCTTGCCGACCGGCGCCTCGAGGAACACGAAA
>VBCP01000125.1:17052-27345 GCA_005888925.1 Betaproteobacteria bacterium
CGGCGCCATGCCGAACACCGTCGCGAGGCGCAGGCTGACCGCGGCCGGATGGCGCAGCAGCGCCTTTTCCACCTCGACTTTCTCGATGGCGTACTGCGAGATCGGGCGCAGCGGCGATTCCTCGGTGCAGAAATTGTTCTTGTCGCCGCTGCCATAGGCGCTGTTGGTCGTCGGCATGAAAACGTACTGACTGCGCTCGACGAGCTTCAGCATCATCAGGATGGCGTCGTGGTTGACGCTGCGCGCGCCGACCGGGTCACGCGCGCAAAGCGGCGCGCCAACGTAGGCGGCGAGCGGGATCACGATCTCCGCCTCGCGCAGGAGCGGCGTCAGCACCGCTTCGATGCGGATGTCGCCGCGCACCACGCGGAAGTTGCGGTTGGCGCAGACCTGCGCGAGGCTGTTCTGCGAATACATGAAGTTGTCGAGCACCGTGACTTCATGCCCGGCGGCGAGCAGCTCCGGGACGAGGATCGAGCCGAGGTAGCCGGCGCCGCCGGTGACGAGAATGCGATGACCCATGGAGATCCTTAGGTAATGATATTGGCCGCCGCGCGCCAGTCCTCGGGCAAACCGATATCCACGAATGGCACGTCGAACACGCAACCGTAGATCGCGCCTTTCATCCCGGGCAGGAGATCCTTTTCCAGGCTCGCGATCGTTGCGGGCAGGCCCTCGAGCGCAGAGCGTTGGAACAGGACCACGCCGCCATTGACCAGCCCGTCGCCCGAGAAGCTGCTCACGCGTCCATCGGGATCGAGCGAGATGCCGGTATAGCGCGGATTGTCGGAACGGAACAAGGACATGGACACGTCGGCACCATGCCGGCGGTGAAATGCGCCGAGCGCTTCGAGCGGCACCGCGAAGTAGGTGTCGCCATTGAGCACGAGGAACGTGTCACCGTGCACCAGCGGCAGCGACTGCACGAGCGCGCCGCCGGTACCCAGCGGATGGTCCTCGATCGAATAGGCGATGGCACAGCCGCGATATTCGTCGCCGAAGTGGCGCCGGATGCTGTCGTACATGTAGCCCACTGCCAGCACCGCGCGGCGCACGCCCTGCCCGATCCAGTAGTCGAGCAGCCGCTCGAGGAACGGCCGTCCGCCGACCGGCGCCATCGGTTTGGGCACGTCGCTCACCGCGGCGCGCAGCCGCGTGCCCAGACCGCCGGCGAGAACGACGGCCTCCACGGCTTACAGGCCGTTCGGCTGGTAAACCACGATCCGGCTACCCGACATTTCGAAGTCGAACGGAACGTGGACGAACTTCGCTAAACGCTCGCGCACCGCGCTTTGCTTTTCCGGGGACACGACCAGCAGCATGAAGCCGCCGCCGCCGGCACCGAGCAGCTTGCCGCCGATCGCGCCCGCCTCGCGCGCCTGTGCGTAGATGCGATCGATCGCGTCGGTGGTCACCATCTCGGAGAGCTTGCGCTTGTGGGTCCAGGCTTCGTGCAGCAGCAGCCCGAAGTCCGCGAGTGGGCGCTCGCTCGTGAGGATCTCGACCCCGTCGTCGACCATGCGGGCCATGCGGCGGATCTCCTCGGCGCGCTTCTCGAGATTGTCGATCTTGGTCTTTGCGACTTCGGAGGCGAGCCGCGCGAAGCCGGTGAACACCAGCATCAGATGGCCCTTGAACGTCGCCAGCCGCTGCGCCGGCAGGATGATCGGCTGCACTTCGATGCCGCCGTCGCGGCGAAAGTCGATGCGGTTGAAGCCGCCGTACGCCGCCGAGATCTGGTCCTGCGAGCCGACGTTCTCGCGGATCACCTCCTGCTCGATATGGATGGCGAGCTCGCCGAGCTCCTCCTTCGAGATATGCCGGCCCTGCATCGCGCGCAGCGCGTTGATCAGGCCCACCGTGAAGGAGGAGCTGGAGCCCAGGCCGGAGCGCGCCGGCAGGTCGCCGTCGTGGTGGATCTCGACGCCGTCGTTCCACTCGAAGTACGAGAACACCCCGCGCACCGCCGGATGCTGGATCTCCGAAATCTCGTTTACGGTTTCCTGCTTGCGGTAGACGAGGCGGTGCTTGTAGTCGAAGAACGGCGGCAGCCGCCGGCAGCTGATGTAGCAGTATTTGTCGATCGCGGTGGCGAGCACGGCGCCGCCGTGGCTTCGGTACCACTGCGGATAATCGCTGCCGCCGCCGAAGAAGGAAACCCTGAACGGGGTCCGGCTGATGATCATGATGTTAAAATCGAAAATTAAAGTTTATCAGAGGCTTACTGCCTAATGTTGGCAGGGTTTATGAAGCAGGGCGACACCGCCCTCAACGCCAGACTCTACCGCGCGCTCTACCGCATCCGGCGGGTCGAGGAAGAGATCGCGCGCGTCTATCCGACCGACAAGATCAAGAGCCCGGTCCACCTGTCGATCGGGCAGGAGGGCGTGGCGGTCGGCGCCTGCGAGGCCCTCGAGCCGCACGACGTCGTCTTCGGGTCGTACCGCGGCCATGCGATGTATCTCGCCAAAGGCGGCGACCTGCGGCGCATGATCGCCGAGCTCTACGGCAAGGTCGACGGCTGCGCGCGCGGCAAAGGCGGCTCGATGCACCTGGTCGACGTCGCGCGCGGCGTGATGGGCACCTCGACGGTCGTCGCCACCACGATTCCGAACGCGGTGGGCTATGCCTACGCCATCAAGCTGCGGCGCGAGCGCCGCGTGGTGGTCTCTTTCCTTGGCGACGGCGCGACCGAGGAAGGTGTGTTTCACGAGTCGCTCAACTTCGCCGCGCTGAAGAAGCTGCCGATCCTGTTCGTCTGCGAGAACAACCGCTATGCGATTCACACGCACCAGCGGCAACGCCAGGCGACCGAAGACATCTGCGGGCGCGTGCGCACGCACGGCATGCCCACTGAGCGCATCGAGCAGAACGACGTCCTTGCGCTGCACGGCGCCGCCCGCCGCTTCGTTGGCTCGATGCGCGAAGGCGCCGGCCCGGCCTTCACGCTCTCGGCTTTCGCGAGCGCGAGGAGGCGAGTAGCTGGAAGGCGGGCGACCCGGTGAAGGCGCTCGGCGACAAGATGGACCCCGCGACGCGCGCGCAGATCGATCGCGAAGTAGAAGCCGAGATTGCCGCGGCCTTCGACTTTGCCGAATCGAGCGCTTTCCCGGGCCCTGAGGAGCTGCATCGCCATGTCTACCGATAGGGCGCTGTCCTTCGTCGACGCGATCCGCGAGGCGACCGACCAGGAAATGGCGCGCGACGAGCGCGTGCTGTTGTTCGGGCTGGACGTCGACGACCCGAAGGCGATCCTCGGCACGACGAAGGGACTGGTCGAGCGCTACGGCCGCGAGCGCGTCTTCGGCACGCCACTCTCCGAGGACGCGATGACCGGCGCCGCGGTCGGCATGGCGCTCGCCGGGCTGCGGCCGATCCACGTCCACATCCGCATGGATTTCGTGATGCTCGCCATGAACCAGCTCGTCAACATGGCGGCGAAGACGCACTACATGTTCGGCGGCTCGATCATCGGCAAGAGCTGGGGCCAGGGCGCGCAGCATTCGCAGGGCCTCTACTCATTCTTCATGCACGTGCCGGGGCTCAAGGTGGTCGCCCCCTCGACGCCCTACGATGCCAAAGGCTGCCTCGCCGCGGCGGTGCGCGATGAAAACCCGGTGATGTTCGTCGAGCACCGCATCCTCTACTACCAGCGCGGCCCGGTGCCGGAGGCGAGCTACGAGGTGAAGCCCGGCAAGGCACGCGTCGCCATTCCGGGAAGCGACGTCACCATCGTCGGCATCTCCTACATGCAGGTCGAGGCGCTGCGTGCGCAGCGCTATCTCGAGGCCGTGGGCGTGTCGGCCGAGGTGATCGACCCGATCTGGCTTGCGCCACTCGACGTCGATACGATCGCCGCTTCGGCGGCAAAGACCGGCCGGCTGCTCGTGGTCGACAACGGCTGGAGCACCTGCGGCGCGAGCGCCGAGATCTTGAGCGCGGTCTACGAGAAGCTGCAGGACAGCCGCTTGCCGAAGGCGCGGCGCATGGCGTTCGCGCCGACACCGTGCCCGACGACACCCAGCCTGGAAAAGCTCTTCTATCCCAACGCGCGCACCATCGCTGCCGCCGCCTATGACCTGGTGAAAGGCGGACCGCGGGGCTGGCTGCCGGAGGAGCGCGCCGATCTCAACGACATCGAGTTCAAGGGCCCGTTCTGATGCTCGCCTGGCCCCTGATGCGCAACAACATCGTGCGCGAGGACCTCGACGCGGTGATCGAGCTGCTGCGGCGCGACGACGCGATGCTCACCCAGTCGAGCAACGTGCGCGAGTTCGAGCGCGAATGGTCGCAGTGGCTCGGCGTCAAGCACAGCGTGTTCGTCAACTCGGGCTCGTCGGCCAATCTCATCACCATGGCGGCGCTGCGCGAGCTGCGCGGCGGCGGCGAGGTGATCGTGCCAACGCTGACCTGGGTGTCGGATATCGCCTCGGTGCTGCAGTGCGGCTTCGAGCCGGTGTTCGTCGACATCGACGAGCGCACGCTCGGCATGGACACGATGCAGGTGCTGCAAAAGACGACTCCGCGCACGCGCGCGGTGTTTCTCACGCACGTGCTCGGCTACAACGCGCTCGACGAGCGGCTGCTGCGCGGGCTCGAGGCGCGCGGCATCCCGCTGATCGAGGACGCGTGCGAGGCGCACGGCGCCACTTTCAAAGGTCGCAAGGTGGGCAGCGTCGGCCTGATGTCCAATTTCTCGTTCTATTACGCGCACCACATGAGCACGGTGGAAGGCGGCATGGTGTGCACCAACGACAGCCCGCTTTACGAGGCCGTGCGCATGCTGCGCTCGCACGGCATGGTGCGCGAGTCGCAATCGCCCGAAGTCCGGCGCGGCTACGAAGAGCGCCATCCCGATCTGAATCCGGACTTCATCTTTGCCTTTCCGGCCTATAACGTGCGCAGCACCGAGATCAACGCGGTCCTCGGCCGCACGCAGCTCAAGCGGCTCGACGCCAACAATCAGCGGCGCACGGAGAACCTGCGCACCTTCCTCGGCAACCTGGATGCGAAGCGCTACCGCACCGACTTTGCGGTCGAAGGGAGCTGCAATTACGCTTTTACGCTGGTGCTGAAGGAGGCGGACCAGCGCCTCGCCGATGCCGTGATGAAAGCGCTGCGCGAAGCGGGCGTGGAGTTCCGCCGCGGCACTTCGGGCGGCGGCAATCAATTGCGCCAGCCCTACCTGCGCCGCGTCGTCGGCGACGATGCCTGGAAGAAATACCCGAAGGTGGACCATATCCATTTCTTCGGCATGTACATCGGCAACTATCCCGACCTCGAGCGCGAGCGGATTCTGGAATTGTGCGAGCTGCTGAACAAGGTGCGCGCATGAGCACGATCCGCAGCGCGCTGATCACCGGCATCGGCGGCTCCGGCGGTAGCTACCTCGCCGAGTACATCGTCGAACACCATCCCGAAGTGCGCGTGCACGGCTTCGCGCGCTGGCACAGCACGACGCAGGACAACCTCCAGGCGCTGCGCGGCAAGGTGACGCTGCACGAGGTGGATCTCAACGATTTCGGATCGGTGATCGCTGGGCTCCAGGAGGTCAGGCCCGATGCCATCTTCCACCTCGCGGCGCACGCCAACGTGCGAGCGTCCTTCATCACGCCGCAGGCGGTGCTGTCCAACAACATCCTCGGCACCGGGAACCTCTTCGAAGCGGTGCGCATCGCGAGGCTCGACCGCGAAGAGGCGCCGATGCGGCCGGCGAGCCCGTACGCCGTGTCGAAGGTGGCGCAGGATCTGCTGGGGTATACGTACTTCGTCGCCTACAAGATGCGCATCATCCGCACACGGATGTTTGCTTATCTCAACCCGCGCCGCACCGACCTCTTCGCGACTTCATTTGCCCGGCAAGTGGCGCGCATCGAAGCCGGGCTGCAAAAGGAGCTCACGCACGGCAACCTCGAGTCGGTGCGCACGATCGTCGATGTGCGCGACGCAATGCGCGCATATTGGGATGCGCTGCTGCACTGCAAACCCGGTGAGGTCTATAATGTCGGCGGTACCACGACGATGACCGTCGGAGAAGTGCTCAAGAGGCTGATCGCCATGGCGACAAAGCCCATCCCGACCCGGCTCGACCCGGCGCTGCTGCGGCCCGCCGACGTCACCCTCCAGATACCGAATGTCGAGCGATTCATCGCCGCGACCGGCTGGAAGCCGAAGTATTCGTTCGACGAGAGCCTCGCGCACCTGCTGGAATACTGGCGCCGCCGCGCTGCATTGGAGTTGGCAACGCAATGAGCAACCTGCAGAACATCCGTATCGCCGCCCGCGACAAGGCACCCGCCTCGCGCGCGGTGACGCTCGAGCCCGCGGCTGACAATACGGCGCCGCTGCGCGTCGGCCTGGTCCAGATCAACAACAGCTTCTCGGGGCAGAATTACCTGCCGTATTCGGCGGGCCTGCTGCAGGCGTATGCCGCGAAGAATGCCCGGCATCCGGAGCGCTACGACTTCGGCATGCCGATCTACTCGCGCATCCCGGTGGCGCAGGCGGTCGAGGCGCTGCGCGACGCCGACGTCGTCGGCTTCAGCACCTACGTCTGGAATATCCGCATCTCGCTCGAGATCGCGCGGCGCCTGAAGGCGCTCAAGCCCGAGGTGCTGATTGTCTTCGGCGGGCCGCAGGTCCCCGACCGCTCCGAGGCCTTCCTGCGCGAGCACCGCTTCATCGACCTGGCGGTGCACGGCGAGGGCGAGTCCGTTTTTCTTTCCATCCTGGAAAACTTCCCGTCGCGCAGCTTCGAGCAGGTCCCTTCGATCAGCTTCGTGCGCGCCGACGCCAGCTTTCAGCTCAACCCGCGCGCCGAGCGCCTGCACGACATCTCGGTGATCCCATCGCCGTATCTCTCAGGCATCTTCGACCCGCTGATGGCGGCGAACCCGCACGAGAAGTGGCTGATCCTGTGGGAGACCAACCGCGGCTGCCCGTTCAAGTGCACCTTCTGCGACTGGGGCTCGGCGATCGCCGCCAAGGTCAGCCAGTTCGACGAAGAGCGCCTGCTGCGCGAGGTCGACTGGTTCGCGGGCAACAAGGTCGAGTTCATTTTCTGCTGCGACGCCAACTACGGCATGCTGAAGCGCGATTACGACATCACCAAGTACGTCGCCGACGTCAAGCAGCGCCTCGGCTACCCGCGCGCGCTGTCGGTGCAGAACACCAAGAACGGCACCGATCGGGCGTACAAGGTGCAGAAGCTGCTTTCCGATGCCGGTCTGAACAAGGGCGTCGCCATTGCGCTGCAGTCGGTCGATGCCGCGACGCTCGAAGCGATCAAGCGCGAGAACATCTCTACCGAGTCGTTCCAGGAGCTGCAGCGGCGCTTCACGCGCGACCGGGTCGAGACCTATTCGGACCTGATCCTCGGCCTGCCGGGCGAGACCTACGACTCCTTCGCCGACGGCGTGGCGCAGGTGATCGACAACGGCCAGCACAATCGCATCCAGTTCAACAACCTGTCGATCCTGCCGAACGCCGAGATGGGCGACCCGGCCTACCAGAAGAAGTACGGCATGGTCACGGTGCAGACCAAGATCATCAACATCCACGGCTCGCTGAAGGAGACCGCCGAAGAGGAGATCTACGAGGTGCAGGATCTGGTCGTCGCCACGGCATCGATGCCGCACGAGGACTGGGCGCGAACGCGCGCTTTCTCCTGGATGACGGCGTTCCTGCACTTCGACAAGGTGATGCAGATCCCGCTGGTGTTGGTGCGCGACCTGTCCGACATCAGCTACCGCGAGATCGTCGAGGCCTTCCTAGGCGAGCGCGCCGAGCGCTATCCGGTGCTCGCCGACATCAAGCGCTTCTTCATCGACAAGGCGCGCGACATCCAGGCGGGCGGCGCCGAGTACTGCCATTCGGCGCAATGGCTAGACATCTTCTGGCCGGCCGACGAGTACGTGCTGATCAAGCTCTGCGTCGAGGGCAAGCTCGACCGCTTCTACGCGGAAGCCGAGAGCCTGCTCACCGAGCTCACCGAAGCGCACTCGGCGGCGCTGCCGCGCGAGCTCTTGCACGAGGCCGTGCGCCTCAACCGCCAGCTCATCAAGCTGCCCTTCCAGCGCGACGACATCGAAGTCGAGACCTCGCACAACATCTGGGAGTACTACCGCGCGGTGCTGGTCGGCGATCGCATCCCGCTCGAAGACCGCGCCTGCGTCAACCGCATCCGCCGCAGCCAGGCGGTCTACGAGACCTGGACCGACTGGTACCGCGAGGTCATCTGGTACGGCAACAAGAAGGGCGCCTACCTGTACGGCAACGACGCAGCGGAACGCGAGCTGGCGGGCCACTACTAGGGTGCGGCAGCGGCGACTGGGGCGCTCGGGCCTCGCCGTCTCGGAGATCGGCTTCGGCGCCTGGGGCATCGGCGGCAACAAGGACGGCGCCGTCGCCTACGGGCCGACCGACGAGGCGCAATCGCTCGACGCGCTTGCCACGGCCCTCGACGCCGGCATCAACTTTTTCGATACCGCGGATCTCTACGGCTTCGGCGAGAGCGAGCGCCTGATCGGCGCCGCATTCGCCGGCCGGCGCGATCGGGTCGTAATCGCCAGCAAGGCCGGCATGCTCGATCCCGAGGCTCGCCATGATTTCACGCCGGCGCATCTCGCGCAGTCGCTCGAGTCGAGCCTTGAGCGCCTGCGCACCGACTACGTCGATCTGTACCAGCTGCATGGCCCGGCGGTCGAGCTGCTTGAGAAGGAGCCCGGCATCCTGCAGGTAATGGATGCGCTGCGCCGCCAGGGCAAGGTGCGCGCGATCGGCATCTCGCTGCGCTCGCCGGAGGAGGGCGAGCGGGCGCTCGCGCTCTATCCGTTCGACGCCGTGCAGGTGAATTTCAACCTGCTGGACCAGCGGGCCCTGGACAGTGGCCTGATGGAGCGCTGCCAGCAGCGCGGCGCCGGCATCATCGTGCGCACGCCGCTGTGCTTCGGGTTTCTCACCGGCGGGTACTCGGCTACGCAGAAGTACGACGCGTCCGACCATCGCAGCCGCTGGAACGTGGAGCAGCGGCGCGTCTGGTCCAGTGCCTATGAGCTCTTCTCCGGCGTCAAGGGCCGGGCCGACACGCCGGCACAATTCGCGTTGCGCTTCTGCCTGTCGTTCGACGCGGTCTCGTCGGTGATCCCGGGCATGCTCACGCGCGAGCACGTGCGCGAGAACGCGGCCGCTGCCGATGGTCCTGTGCTGGGTACGGGCGAGACCAGCCGCATCCGCGAGATCTACCGCTCGCACCGCTTCTTCGTCGGGCGCTGACATGCTGTTCAAAGACAAACGCGTACTCGTCGCCGGCGCCACGGGACTCATTGGCAGCCATCTCACCAGGCGCTTGCTCGACGAGGGCGCGCGCGTGCGCGCGACGCACTGGAAGCGCGATATAAGCTTGCGACATCCGGCGCTCGAGACGATGCGCGCCGATCTGACGCGCGGCGAGGACTGCCGCCGCGTCGCGCGCGACATGGAGTGGGTGTTCCTGTGCGCCGCGAGCACCTCGGGTGCCCACACCATCGCGTCGACGCCCATGGTGCACGTGACGCCGAACGTGCTGATCAACTCGCAGATGCTCGAAGCCGCGTACGAGGCGGGCGTGGCGAAGTTTCAATGGCTCGGCAGCACGGTCGCGTACCCACCGAGCGACCAGCCGGTGAAGGAAGAGCAGATGTTCCAGGGCGAGCCGTTCGAGAAGTACTACTTCGCCGGCTGGACCAAGCGCTTCACCGAGATCCTCTGCCGCATGTACGGCGAGAAGCTCGCGCGCACCATGACCACCGTCGTGCTTCGCCCGACCAACGTCTACGGCCCCGACGACGACTTCGAGTTCGCGACCTCGCACGTGATTCCCGCGCTGATCCGCAAGGTGGTCGAGCGCTGGGACCCGCTCGAAGTCTGGGGCGACGGCAGCGAGGTGCGCGACGCCATCTACGTCGACGACATGGTCGAGGCGATGGTGCTCGCCGCGCAGAAGTTCGATAGGTACGAGACGGTCAACATCGGCCTGGGGCGCGGTCACAGCGTGAACGAGATATTGCAGATCCTCCTCGAGCTGGACGGCTTTGCCAGCGCGCGCATCAAGTACGACCGCTCGAAGCCGACGATGATCCCGATCCGGCTGATTGACACCGCGAAGGCGGCACACCTGCTCGGCTTCCGCGCCAAGGTCGATCTGCGCGAAGGTCTGCGCCGCACGCTTGAGTGGTATCGCAGCGAGCGATGAGCCGCCACAAGCCGTGGAAGGTGCTTGCCTCGACGCCGGTCTACCGCTTCGATCCGTGGCTC